>JBDTPD010000160.1:0-8039 GCA_039932855.1 Chitinophagaceae bacterium
ATCATAACGTAAACTTTTTATATAGTCTTTTGCACGAGGTGCCATAAGGGAAGTTTTTGAGTTATCAGAATGTTTAGCAAGTAGGGAATAGCTAGTAGCGAGTGAGAATACAATTTACCTACTAGCTACTTGCAAATCCCTACTATCCTTCCTGATAAACGAGTTAAATAATAGTATACACGGCCTGTTCACCTGCTGGCAAACAATCGTTAAGCGGGATTAAAAACGGGCCTATAAAAATTAAATAGGGAATAATATACTATCAGACTTCCGGTGGCGGTGACAATAATTCACCATGATAAGCCACATACACAGCGGGGTGTGTGCATTTATTATATTTTACTGGCAAAGGGAAATGCTCAGTATGTGTGTAAGATTCGTGAAGAAACTCTTCTGCGATGGTGTTACTGCTGGTCGGATTTTTTTCTTCCGTAGTATTCGCAAAAGGGTTGTTAGACTCTTTGTCCCCTTTGTCTGTTGTGCTACTCGTCTTTACAGGAATAGCGACTCGCTGATATTTGGTGACAACAGGAAGACTAACCGTGAGCCAGACCAATGTCATGATCATCACTATTGATGATAGAATTTTACGGGTATTATATATAAAACTGGCTGGTTTCATTATCTAAAGTGCAAAAATAAACTATAACAGCCAGTTGAGCAAGGAGTTTGGAAAAGCTTATTATTTTTTAACAGAGAAAATATGTACGATGTCAGATGTACGGTGTACGAGAGCAAGTTGTTAGCTATTAGCTGTTAGCCTTTAGCTCTTTATATTCCTGGAGATTAAGTTTCGGAGTGGCGTACATCGTACATCTGACATCGAACATTTAACATGATGCTTACACTTGATCGTATTCTCCTTTCATGGCATATACACCGAAGATTCCGAGACCACCAACGATGATGGGGGTAAGAATAAATGTATAAATGATAGCAGGAATGAGATCTTCCTGCTTCGGGCTTTGAAATTTTGGAATGGCCTGGTTCACGATCAGGTAATAACCGGCAGCCAATGCAATGGCTATCCATACAAAACCAGCTATTCGTTTAACAGTATTCATATAATATCTTTTATGTTTTCGCCGCGCCGCCACGACATAGTCTGTGCTAAATAATTTGAATATTCTTCGCAGCGTTCGCCGCGTGAAATGTTTTAAAAACTAATCGTCAATTCTATTATCCTTTCCATTTATATACAACGCACCGATCACAAAACAAACCGCTGCAATAATGATCGGATACCACAATCCTTCGAGATAAGGTTTATCATAAGGAACTACAGCCTGACCAGCTTTCGCTGCAGCCACGTTGGCTTCACTCGCTTTTGTTGTCAGGAACAATGCAATCGCCGGAAGCAATCCACCAAATATTCCATTACCGATATGATAAGGTAACGACATAGAAGTATAACGGATCTTCACCGGGAACATCTCTACCAGGAAAGCCGCAATAGGGCCATATACCATTGTTACAAATAGTACCTGGATAAACACCAATAGCACCAGCATCCAGAAAGAATGATTATCAAGCTTTACAGATTTAGTGGTCTTAATATCTTTCTTAGGATCTGCCTTTGTTATATCCACATGTACTTTCTCTGTCCTTGTTTGTTTGAAAGTCGTACCGTCCGTATACGTTTTTAAAATCGTTGTTGTTTTAATGCTATCACCTGCTGTTCCATCTGCAACAGCCATAAAATTTGTTTTTGTTTGATCAGTTATTTCCGTTTTATGCGACACGCTGCCTGATTCAAACATGGCAGTATAAATAGGACGATAACATATAATAGCCAATAACATTCCTCCCAGCATGATCCATTTTCTTCCGATCCTGTCAGATAATCCCCCAAATACTACAAAGAATGGTGTTGCAAAAAGAATCGCCCACATGATCAGTTTACTTGCCTGCGATACATCGACTGATAAAGTAGTTTGAATAAAACTAAGTGCATAGAACTGCCCGGTATACCATACAACACCTTGTCCCATGGTGGCGCCGAATAATGCCAGCAATACAAATTTGAAATTGAGCTTATGCCCAAAACTTTCTTTTAACGGATTGACAGATGTTTTGCCTTCGGCTTTTATTTTGGCAAACAAAGGAGATTCATGCATACGCATACGGATCACAACAGAAATAGCAACCATGATGATCGAGATCCAGAATGGTACGCGCCATCCCCATTCATCAAATGATTTTTCTGACATAGCTCCTTTGGTAAGAATGATCACCAGCAATGAAATGAATAAACCAATGGTCGCTGTTGTTTGGATCCAGGATGTCCAGAAGCCGCGTTTGTTGGTAGGAGCATGTTCGGCTACATAGGTTGCTGCTCCTCCATATTCTCCTCCCAATGCTAGTCCCTGCAATAGTCTTAATAATAATACAAGAAGTGGCGCTACAAATCCAATCGTTTTATAACTCGGGATACAACCGATCAGGAACGTGGACAGCCCCATTAATATGAGTGTAACAAGAAACGTATATTTTCTTCCGATCAGATCTCCTAATCGCCCAAAGAATAATGCACCAAAAGGACGTACCACAAATCCTGCTGCAAAAGTTGCCAGTGTTGACAGCAATGCAACAACAGGATTGGTGTCAGGAAAAAATTTGGTAGAGATAACATTAGCCAGGCTTCCGAAGATGTAGAAATCATACCATTCAATCATGGTACCAACGGAAGATGCGGCAATGACAGAGCGGATCGTTTTGGAAGAAATCGTTTGGTTCATGCAATTAAGATATGAATTTAACAGGCAAGCTAAAAAATAAATAAACGGAATCGTTCCCGGCTACTTTAAACCCAATAAAATTGTTTTTAATTCATCTCTCCGGTTCCAGGGAATCTGGTGATCGGCACCATGTAATGTATCGGCAGTGATCGAAGCAGCATTCACCATCATCTTTTCTCCGTATTCAATATTTTTTATAGGTACCCAGGTGTCTTTATCACCATGTACAAATAAAACATTACAGGTAATTTTTTAAAATCATTCTGCAAAGGGATCAAATCCTTTTTCAGATAAAGTAGTTCTGTGTTGCTTGGCCCGAATGCGCCCGGTAAAAACCAGTAAAGCGGACGTACGTTCATAATCCTTCGCCAGGTTTCCTTTTTCTCCAGCGATACATCCAGCGCTCCTGCAATGAGAATAATTGTTTTAAACATTCCGGGATTGTCGGCTGCCAGTTTTGCTACCACTGGTCCGCCAAGACTATGCCCGGCCAAAAATAATGGATGATCGTTTTTGAATTTTTGCAATACAGGTAATATGATATTGCATTGATCCTGCAAATGCATGGCTTCACCAAAATTACTGTAACCAAAACCTGGTCTGTCAATTGCCACGATCCGGAATTTCTTACGCATATCTGCATCCCACATATACTTCATATAATTCATCCAGCTTCCGGGACTGCCATGAATAAAGATCAACGTAGGTAAACTATCGCTGCCGCAAACGGCATAATGTAAATGATGGTCGTTAATGACTGTGTCAAATATTGTCAGCGGAACATCCTTGGATTTAAAAACACGATAAGCTTTGCTATCGCTCCAGCGATTTTTCATGATCACGCATTGCGCCAGGAGCAGCCATAAGGCAATTAGTGTAAAACCATATAGTAGTATACGTCGTTTCATTTCTGAATACTAAGATAGGATAATTGATGTACGATGTACGACTGTACTTTTATTGGTAATGATCAATCATCAGACTGGCGTACATCGTACATCATAAATTTATTGAACGTTGCAAAATTATTAATTATCTAACCCATCTATTGTATAATTTCGAAGCAGAAAACAATTACTATGTCATATCCCTATCAGATAACATCTTTTGAGCAATATCAATCTGATTATAAAAAGAGTGTTGATGATCCTGAAGGTTTCTGGTCAGCTGTTGCTGAAAATTTTCTATGGAGAAAAAAATGGGATAAGACCCTTGAATGGAATTTTAAAGAACCGAATGTAAAATGGTTCATTGGTGGTAAGCTCAATATCACAGAGAATTGCCTCGATCGTCATTTAAATACAATCGGTGATCAACCTGCTATTATCTGGGAGCCTAATGATCCGGATGAAGCCTCACGCACGCTAACTTATAAACAATTGTATGAACAGGTTTGTCGCTTTGCACAGGTATTAAAGAATAATGGAGTAAAGAAAGGTGATCGTGTTTGTATCTATATGGGCATGATACCTGAGTTAGCTATCGCTGTACTTGCGACGGCAAGAATAGGCGCTATACATTCAGTAGTATTTGGTGGTTTTTCTGCGCAAAGTATTGCAGACAGACTTGACGATGCAAAAGCTGAATATATTATTACCTGCGATGGCGCTTACCGTGGCGCAAAAGATATTCCTTTAAAAGCCGTTATCGATGATGCCTTGAAAGGAAATACAACCGTGAAAAAAGTCATTGTATATAAACGCACCAATATCGCCGTGACGATGGTAGAAGGAAGAGATGTGTGGTGGTCGGACGAGATGAGTACTGGCTCCCCCTCCACCGGAGGGGGTTGGGGGGAGGCAGAAATTCTCGATGCCGAAGACCCTCTCTTCATCCTCTACACCTCCGGTTCTACCGGCAAACCAAAAGGAGTAGTACACACCTGTGGCGGCTATATGGTATGGACCAACTATACTTTCGTGAACGTATTTCAATACAAGCCCGGAGATATTCATTTCTGCACGGCAGATATCGGATGGATCACTGGTCATAGTTATATCGTATATGGTCCGTTGAGTGCCGGTGCTACATCGTTGATGTTTGAAGGCATTCCTACTTATCCCGATGCAGGAAGATTCTGGGATATCGTAGATAAGTACAAGGTAAATATTTTATATACCGCACCTACAGCTATCAGGAGCCTGATGGGTTTTGGACTTGAACCATTGAAAGGAAAAGATCTTTCTTCTTTAAAAATATTAGGAACAGTTGGTGAACCTATCAATGAAGAAGCATGGCATTGGTACGATGAAAATATCGGTAAAAAGAAATGTCCCGTGGTTGATACCTGGTGGCAGACAGAAACAGGTGGTGTATTAATATCAAATCTCGCAGGCGTTACTCCATCCAAACCATCATGGGCCACTTTACCAATGCCGGGTATACAACCTGTATTGGTAGATGAAAATGGAAAGGAGGTTACACAAAAAGATGAACATGGATTGTTGAAAGGTAACCTTTGCCTGAAAGCACCATGGCCAGCTATTTTAAGGACAACCTATGGTGATCATGAACGTTGCCGTCAGAATTATTTTGCTACCTATGAAAATTTATATTTTACCGGCGATGGCGCACTGAAAGATGAAAAAGGTTTTTATCGTATCACCGGTCGTGTTGATGATGTATTGAATGTAAGCGGTCACCGTATCGGAACAGCTGAAGTAGAAAATGCATTGAATATGCATGCGGGTGTGGTAGAAAGCGCTGTAGTAGGTTATCCGCATGATATAAAAGGACAGGGCATCTATGCTTATGTTATTTATCAGAATAAAGGAGAAGATCCGGATGTCACAAGAAAAAATATTCTGCAAACCGTGACTAAGGTAATTGGCGCTATTGCCAAACCAGACAAGATCCAATTTGTAAGCGGACTGCCGAAAACAAGAAGTGGAAAGATCATGCGAAGAATATTACGCAAGATCGCTGAAGGAGAAACACAAAACCTTGGTGATACAAGCACATTGCTCGATCCGGGTATAGTTGATGAAATAAAAAAGGGGAAAGTATAGAAATAATAAAGCAGCTACGGAAGGAGCTGCTTTACTAGGTTTTTCTTTAAATATGTATGAAAATAAGTTACCCGAAAATCACAAAAACCATACCTTCCTGATCAAAAGAGTTATTGTAGTGGGCAAATAAAAAATTTTACCAATCTTTGACATCCCGAATGTTAAAATTTTTCAATTCTCAACAATTTCGCCCGCAATAAAATATCCGATGAAAAAAGAAAAGAAGAAAAGAGGCTGGCGATTTATTATCCGATGGATCGCCTGGGTACTGTTTGTTCAGTTCATATTAATCAATATCAGCGCGGCACTCTATGCCTATAAATTCACTCATCTTTATAATGCAGGCCTGAACAGTCCAAACGAAATTCCTTCAAGAAATATTTTTGCTAAAACATGGCGACTATTCGCTGGTCCGCGTTTTTATAAACTACCTGAATCAGAAAAGCCGGTTTTTCCTTACGATGTTGTTAGCTTAAAAACAAAGAACGATTTTTTGGAAACCTGGTACGGGCGCGCTGATTCTGCCGCCCGTGGAACTGTTATTCTTTTTCATGGATTAATGGCAAATAAAGCCGCGGTATTGCAACAGGCATATGAGTTCAGGTATTGGGGATACAATGTGATGCTCGTCGATGCACGCAGTCATGGTAATAACTCCGGCAACAATACCACGATCGGTTTTCGCGAATCAGAAGAAGTTGCGCTTGCTTATAATTATGTAAAAGGAGCAGGTGAACAAAAAATATTTCTCTGGGGTATTTCCATGGGAGCAGTAGAGATCATGAAATCGGTAGCAGAAGATAAACTACAACCTGCAGGTATTATTCTTGAAATGCCTTTTCTTTCATTACAATCGCATATTAAGAGTCGCGTAAGCACTATTGGATTTCCTAAACAACCTTTTGGTTTTTTTATCACTACCTGGATCGGATTGGAGAGAGGCTTTAATGCATTGAACTTTAATGTGACGCATTATGCAAAAGAAATTAATTGCCCGGTGCTGATGCAACATGGTTCACGCGATCAGCTGGCGCCAATCAATGAAGCAGAAAGTATTTACAATGCTATTGCGGCTAAAAATAAAAAATTAGTTATCTACGAAGGCGCTAATCATGAATCATTTCTGCAAAGAGATCCGGTATTGTGGAGAAAGGAAGTGGAGAGTTTTTTGGAAAGGGAATGAAGGTGATTGGGAAATTTTGGAATTGGGAAATTGGCAAATTTTTTCAAACTGAAATGTCTTATTAACTCATTTCTTTCCGATAATTGTTATTAAGTAACTGGCGAAAATAAATTTCCCAATTTCCCAATTTCCCAATTCCAAAATTCCCCAATGCTCCCAATAATTACTTTTGAATAGTTACTTGTGTTCCAACAGGCGTATAACTATATACATCATCTACATCTTCATTCTTCATAGCGATGCAGCCATTAGTCCAGTTCTTGTATTTATCAATAACAAAATCTTCGTGTGGCCAGGTACCGTGAATACCGACACCGCCACCTATACTGGCTGATGAGGGAATTTCTCCGGCTTGTTTTCTTTTGTTAAACTTATCCCAGCTATCACGTGTAGGATAATCAAGTGCAAGAAAGCGATACCACTTTTGGTGAACTTTTTTATTTACGATCCGAAAACTTCCTTCGGGTGTATTCTTATCGCCTTCCATTTTTTTATCTTCCAGATCATTGTTGCCAAATACTACAGGATAAGTAGCATACCAACCCTTGTCATCATATACGCTGAGAACATAGTCTGATTTATCAATAACAATAGAGACATGACCTACCGGCGCTTCACCAGAACCTAAACGTTTCATGGTTCTTGAAAAAGTGTGAGCGATGTATGAAGTCTTTTTTGCCGATTGATCTGTGTGGATAACCATCAATCCGCTGCCGAGCAACAAAGAAGTATAGAGGAAAATATTTTTCATGGGCTTAATGTCTGTCCGTCGGATTTTAGAACGGGGCTCGGGCTGTTTTTATTTTCAACGTGAATATCTTTAACGATAGCTTTACAATGAGTTGCTAAATAAGCAAATATTATGCAAAAAATAATCCCTCCGCGGTAAAAGCCCGGGAGGGATGTGGACAAATATGTTATAATTATGTTGTGGGAGTAGTTCTTTGTCGAAGTTAATTTACCAATTGCTGAAACGGAATCCTACATTATAAGGGGTTACATCCAGTCCATTGTCAAACATGCTTCTGAAAGCATAAGAGCCGTATAATCTTACAGGACCTAATGTTAACTCAGCGATATAAGAAAGTTTGAAAGGACGCAGATCAAAGT
>JBDTPD010000161.1:0-8030 GCA_039932855.1 Chitinophagaceae bacterium
TCTGCTTCCATCTTTTTGTAAGCAGCATCGAGTTCGGCTATTTCTTCAGGACTAAGGTTGTCGTCGGGGGTCTCATTATTATCAACGTGACTATTGATCACGAAGGGGACAATATCATCATTGAGGACTTTCAGTATTTGTTCATCCTCGATACTGTCAATAAGGGAATGGAGTTGCTCCTTAAGAGTATTAGTGGCTTTCATTGTTATTAGCGATTAAACGAATATACTGATTCGCATTGCGCAAAAACTTAGCCAAACCCTGTAAAGGGCTGGTTATCCACCCCTGTGGAAAAATAGGGAGATTTTATTTAATGCCGGACTCATTGATTCTTAGTACCCGTAGAGAGTCCGCATTGATCGAAACCAGGATTATTTTTTCTTTGTTTGGCAATTGTACCAGGGCCAGATCCTTCACATCTCCGTTTAACCGAAGGCCTGATTTACGTGATGGAACAGTTGAAAAACCAAGATCAGTATTTCCTTTAAGTAGAAACCCATACGACGCATCATAAGGTCCGGTCATTACATCTGCCTGGTATTCATTGCCTGCTAACAACAGATCATTGATACCATCACCATCAAAGTCGTCGCATAAAATAGCATTGACGGGGGCCCACTGCGCTTCATTAGGCAAGGGTATCTTCTTAAATTTTCCATTGCCTATGTTTTTAAAATAGCAGCTTCTTGTTTCATTGCATTGAAGTGTGAGCAGATTATCTTTTGCTTTTCCTTTAAAAATATCATCAGCCGTTGCATTCGCATAATCGGCATAATGCAAAAATGTTTTCTTGATCGAAGGAACCTGTTCAGCAAATTGACTACGACTGATAGCAGGATATAGTTTTCTTTTACCATCCTTGTCTTTGATATAATAAAAGAATACAGGATCGATAGAACCATTGCCATCTATATCAGATGCCATTACTTCCATCGGGTATTGATCACTTACTTTATACAAACAATTCAATCCAAGATTACCGGCAACCAGGTCCATATCTCCATCATGATCCATATCTACTGCAATCAGTGATCGCCACATTCCATTGATATCAGTAAGACCGGTAGTCTTAGTAACATCCTGGAAAAATCCTTTGGTGTTTTTGAAAAAACGGATCGGCATCCATTCACCAGCAATGATCAGATCAATCTGATGATCATTATCAAAGTCTGTCCATACTGCCGACGTGATCATACCAGCATTTTGTAATTCAGGGCAAGCCGTGGCAGTGATATTGGTAAAAACGCCTTTGTTGTTTTGTAAAATAAAACTCCGTGGAGGTGTCGGATATTTTTTAGAAACACGACCGCCAATAAACAGATCGAGGTCGCCATCGCCATCATAATCAGCAGCAGTGACTACTCCTGCGATCGTTGATACATCTACCGGTATGGCATTGAATTGTTGGGTAAAATTTCCTTTGCCATCATTCAGGTAAAAACGCGGATGATAATTTGGTGAACCATCATCGAATAAAATATCACCACCTGTTATGATCAGGTCCTGGTCGCCATCACCATCTGCATCGAACAGCAACACATCTTCATCCTCTTCCATCTTGATACTATCGGTCAGGTTGGTTGATGTAAAGGAGTAGTTTTTTTGTTGGGTAAATAGTTGTCCGGAAAAATTAAACCCACCGCCGACAAAGAAATCAGTGTTACCATCATTATTGATATCACCGGTAGTGATGAATGGTCCAAGCTGCGAATATTTTTGAGGCAATAGTCGCTGAATGGCGAAGTCATTAAATGAATTATCATGATGACGATAAGCAATGCCAGCTTCTGAAGTAATATCTGAGAAAACAGTCTGAACTTTCTGAAAATCATTCGTGTAGACAAGGCTGGCATCTATCTCTGATAGATTCAGAACAGTGTCTGCCGGTACATTTACCAATTTTTGTTTATTGGTCAATGGCCAGTAGACAATGATCGAATCTGCGACCTTATTTTCACCCAAACCAAACAACAATTTCCGATCGACCGTAGAGAAATAACCGCGAACTGGATTTTCTTCCTGTACCTGTTCCACCCCACCTGCATACACTTTTACCCGTGTGCCAAGGGCATCGACATTATACTGCCTGCCTTTGAGATTGATACCAATATAATGTGAAGTGATCGGTTTGTCTTTTTGTATCGTGTTATTGATAAATACAAAGGCTTCTTTGCTGATATTGTTTACCACGAGGTCAAGATCGCCATCATTATCAAGATCGGCATACGCTGCGCCATTGGACATAGAAGGTTCATTGACACCAGAAGTATCTGACACATCGGAAAAAGTAAGATCGCGATTGTTGAGGTATAAATAATTGGCAAGGTTCACATGATCACGTGAGGCCAGTCTTTCACGGATTGCTTTTTCCTGTTGGGCTCGTGTTTGTCCACCGGTAAATATCTCGTTACTGAATTCAAGAAAATCTCCATCGATAAAATCGCGACCGATCCCATTGGTAATATGTACATCCTTCCACCCATCATTATTGAAATCGGCTAACAGCACGCTCCAGCTCCAGTCAGTCGCCGCGATACCCGCCATCTGTCCAATCTCACTGAAATAAGGAAGCGATGTATCCCCTGATTGATAGTTGCCATTGTTTATCTGCATCATGTTGCGCATGAACTCCGGCGCATAACCCATGTTACGTTCTGCCTGGTAGCGTTCATAGTTCATAAAAAAGAAAGCCGTCTTCTTTCTTTTATTATCCTCTGGCAACATATCGAGTGTTACGATATCTGTGAGTCCATCATTATTAAGATCAGCTGCATCTACGCCCATACTGGAATAGCTCTGGTGACGTATGGAGCGGTTGATACAATTGGTAAACGTATTATTCTTATTGTTGAGCCATAGCTCATCATTGGAAATAAAATCATCCGCCACATATACATCAGGATAACCATCGTTATTGATATCTGTGACAGCTAATCCAAGACCGTATCCATCTTCTTTGATACCGGCCTGTATGGTCACATCATGAAAAACAGGATGCCCCACTCCTGCCGAGTCACCATCATTTCTATATAACCGGTCATTGGCTTGGGAAAATCCGGTATGATCGATCGGGACAATGTTATTGGAACTATTGGTAGTAAATAAATAATTGGCGAGATACATATCCAGGTCGCCGTCATGATCGTAATCTAAAAAGGCAGCTTGTGTTGAATAACCGAGATCCGCCAATCCATATTCTCCCGCTTCCTCTTTGAATGTAAGATTGTGTTGATTGATGAAAAGCAGATTTTTTGAACGTGTCATTAGATTTTTGCCGTAGGCACAAACATAAATATCGTCATAGCCATCATTATTGATATCAACAATGCTCACTCCTGTTGCCCATAGCTCAGTATGCAAACCTGCCTTCTCCGTAATATCTTCAAATTTGTTATCGCCTTTATTGATATACAAACGGCAACTCACCTGGTTACCTGTAAAGAAAATATCTTTCAGCCCATCATTATTAAAATCACCAATACCAACACCGCCGCCCATGTATCCGAATTCATTGATAAAAGAATGTGTGGAATCGGTTTCATGAATATCATTGCTGAAATGAATCCCTGATTGATCGGGAGACAGAGAAGTAAATAATGTATTCTTCGCTTTTTGTTTACAGGCAAATAATATCATCATGCTTAGCATGGACAGCAGCAGCAACGTTCTATTCATTTTTAGGAGCATCGGGGCAATAATTAGGGGGATGAAGATAAGAATGTCTGAACTGGGATTTATTGGATGTTTGGGATTAATAGAAAATACATTTCACGCAAAGTCGCAAAGAAGAACGCAAAGAATACATAAGCCTTTGCGCCTTTGCATGAAACTCATTTCCTATTAATCCCAAACATCCAATAAATCCCAGTTCAGACAAATGTCAAAGGCTACTTACGTAGCCTTTGACATTACAAATATTCAGGACAAAAAATCTTTTACTTAATACCCAGGATTCTGTTTAGGAACACCAGCGCTACCAAGTTTAGGATTATTATCTTCTTCAGCTTGTGGAATAGGTAACAATTCATGTTTGTTTGCCTGGAAATAAGGTAAAGGATCAGTAGTAAAATATCCTTTCTTTCTCCAGCGCAGAATATCAATGTTACGTACTTCTTCACAACCCATTTCTGACATCTTCTCATGCATGATAGCTGCTGTTACCTGTGCCTTGTTGGTGCAAAGGAACTGTGTTGTTGGATAATGTGGCATTGCAACATCTGCACGGTCGCGGATCTGGTTGAGGTAACCAAGTGCACCAGGAATGTTATTGGCTTCATTCTCGCACTCAGCCAGCATCAATAGTACTTCTGCATAGCGAATCATGCGCTGATTATCGCCACCAGGGTGAAAACTAGCTACAGCGGGAGCATTTACAAGACCCTCTTTGTAGATAATGGTGTATTTGCGCCAGCTCATTTTTGTAGGGCTAACGCCATGATAAGTGGAACTGTATCCATTCTGTGAACCATCGGTTATCGTTTCAGAACCATTGTTGAACAGGTCACCTGATTTATATACAGAAAAAGTAAAACGCGGATCACTCTTTGTGGCACCTGTAGCAGTAGATTCAAAGTTGTCGAGGTATTTATCTGATGGGATCAGGTTGCGCCATGCAACGGCACAATATTCCTGGTTGCGAACAGTAGACTGATCAGCAGCAGGATCATCTCCTACTCCATTACCACCCCAGTTGAAATTGTTATCACCTTTGTCATTGAAAACAACTTCGAAGATACTTTCCTTATTGAATTCTGTTTCTTCTTCGAAATTATCGAGGTAGCGGGCAGTTAATCCATATCCATCTGCACCGACAGTAGGAATAGCCAATAATGCAGTCTTTGCGTTAGGATAATCTCCTTTTTGCATCAACACTCTTCCAAGCATGGCATAGGCGGCAGATTTTGTAGCGCGACCTTTGTCGGTTCCTGTCTTAGCAGGAAGAACAGCAATTGCATCATTCAGATCTTTGGTGATCTGCGTATACAGATCATCTTCTTTACTGCGTGGTTGAAATTGATCAGGTGATGCGATTGGAGCAACAGACATAGGTACTGGTCCCCACATACTAACCAATTCAAAGTAAGCCCATGCACGCAGGAATTTTGCTTCTCCTACGCAACGATCCCTTACTACATTGTTATCGGTCACATTTGGTCCATTAGCAATAACTGTATTTGCGCGATGAATCATTACATATAGCCCGTTCCATACAGTATTCATTACTGAATTGGTTGGATCATGTACACCGGTGAGCAATTGAAAACGCGGTACTTCCAGTTGTGGTCCACCCGATGCTACTTCATCACTGCGTGTATCATGCAGGAAGAACCATTCGCGGCCAACTATCGCCAAACTGTGCATTGTTGAATAAATAGAGTTTGCGGCCTTCTGCAGTTCTGTACTGTTCTTAAAATACTGATCAGTCGTCACTGCATTCGGATCGGTTTTATCCAACGTTTTGTCACAGGAAACAATCGTGGTAACAAGCGCTACCACTCCTGCGATCATTAATCCGAAACATAATTTTTTATTGATCATAAACTTTATTTTAAAGTCTGAATATAAACTAATTAGAAACCTACCTGTATACCCAGTTGTACTGTTCTAGGTGAAGGATATTGACCATAGTCGATACCGTTGGTCAATGTTGTTCTGCGGGAACCAACTTCTGGATCCCATCCTTTATACTTCGTAAATGTCAACAGGTTTTGAGATGATACATAGATCCTGAAACGTTGAACGGCGCCTTTGGTCCATGACTGCAGTTTTGATGAACCGAATGTATATCCGATCATAAAATTCTTTAACCGCAGGTAAGAACCATTCTCAATAAAGCGTGTAGATACACGGGCATTATTGTTCGGATCACCGCTCACTGTTCTTGGTATATCTGTGTTGGTATTAGTCGGTGTCCATGCATTGAGTACCGCTGTACCTGAATTGAACAACCTGATCATACCTTCGGTAATAACTCTTTCAGCGTTGAAAATTTTATTACCAGATACGCCCTGGAAGAATATGCTCACGTCGAAATTTTTATAGTTGGCTGAGTAATTGAATGAATAAGTAAACTTAGGCAGGTAGCTTCCGATAAATGTTCTGTCATCAGCTGTGATCTTGCCATCAGGCTTACCATTTGGTCCACTGATATCTTTGAAACGGATATCACCAGGAGCAGTACCACCTGATTGAGTCGGGCCCGCTGCTACTTCTGCTGCACTCTGGAAAATACCGTCAACGATATATCCATAGAATGACTGAATAGGCTGACCAATTACTGTATTGGTGATATCACCGTTACCGAAATCAGCATCAGCACCTGCTACAAAAGATGCAGTCGCCGCATTTAAACTTGTCACCTTATTACGGATAGCACTGAATAACGCACCCGCATCCCATTTGAGTTCACCTGATGTTTTATGATACCCAAGTTGTAACTCTACTCCATTATTGGTCATACCGGCAGCATTCGTTGGTACATTACCACCGCTACCAAAACCAAATGATGGAGGAATAGGAACATTGATAATAAGATTGTCAGTTTTTCTTCTGAAATATTCTGCAGTCAACGTGATCTTGTTACGAAGGAAGCCCATGTCAAGACCAAAGTTCAACTGTTTGGTTACTTCCCATTCCAGGTTTGGATTACCCAATTTGTTATAGAAAGATCCATTAGGTCCATTGATGGTACCGTTGAAAGGATAATCAGATTGATTTGCCTGTACAGGTACCTGGTAAGGATAGTTACCGATCAGCACTCCATTGATACCTGTTTCTCCATATCCCGCTCTGAGTTTCATTTCAGAGATACCTTTATGATTTGCCATAAAATCTTCCTTGTCTATTTTCCAACCAACTGATGCGGCAGGGAAGACATGGGTTTTATGCCCAGGCGCAAATACAGAAAGGCCATCTCTGCGTATACTCGCGCTTAGCAGGTATTTGCCGGCATAGTCATAAGTAACACGACCGACATATGATTTGATCAGGTTTTCTTCGATGCGTTGATTGGCAGAAACGTTAGTTGCACCATTCAATGTTTTTACTGCATTGGTAGACTGACTACCTTTTGCAGTCTCATTGGTGTACTGCTGACCTTGTTGCTCATATACCGCTGTTACATTGATATGATGTTCGCCATAGATCGTTTTGTCAAATGTCAATTGTTGTGTATACAACAATGTAGTATAGATCTGGCGCTGATTGGTGATAGTAGCTGTAGCGGCGCTGGATGTACCACCATCATTATAGATCGGAAGGTACTGTTGCTGGTAAGCATTGGAATAATCCGCACCAAACGTACTTCTGAATTTCAACCATGAAGTGAAGTTTACATCGATGTAAGCCGTACCCAGTATTTTTAATGTCTTGATATGGTTTGATCCGATTAGTGCCCCTTCTACAGGATTGGTAGGATCTGATCCATCAAAACTGTTTTGTGGTCCGCGGAAACCTCCTAATGTAGTAGGATCATGTACCGGTAAATACGGTTGCATCCTGATCACGTTAGTTAACGGAGAACGGTTACCACCGGTTCCTTCAAATCCCTGGTCACCGAATGCCGTGTAAAGATTTTCACCGAAGGTGAATACTTTACTGATCGTATGTTCAGAGTTGACGCGGAAGTTTCCTCTTTCATAACTCAGCGCCTGTGCAATACCATCCTGTTTGAAATAACCTGCAGAGGTATAAAAACGTGATTTGTCATTACCACCACTAACAGAAATATTATGTTGTGTCATTACTGCATTGTCAACAAAATATTCATCCTGCCAATCGGTGTTTGTTTGCGCATACGTTTGCGTAGTGCCCGCATAAATAGATGCGTTGAAATTGGCGGGTTTAAAACGCTCCACCTGGGCAAAGTTTACTGGCCCCAATAAGGCCTTTGCATACTGAATGTACTGGTCAGTGTTCAGCAACTTGATCTTTTTGTAAGGACTTTGCATGCCTACATAAGAATCAAGACTAACGGATACACGTCCGTCTCTTTTTCCTTTTTTGGTAGTGATGATGATCACACCGCTACT
>JBDTPD010000162.1:0-8021 GCA_039932855.1 Chitinophagaceae bacterium
TGATTTAGAAAGCTCGGTTTCTAAATTCAATACGCGGTCTTCGAGTCCGTCAGCTTGTTTTTGCTGTTTTTTGAGTTCGTCTTCCTGTAGTAAATCCCAAAATATTCCCATGGCTTAATGTGTTAGTTGGTTTTTGATTTGTTTAATATGAGACCAGGCGCAGACAATACCATTGAATTTACTTTTACCAAATCAGTAAACGGAAATAAAGTAAGTGCTTTTGTGTGTAGTGCCTGCCCCGATCCTGATCCTGCCAACAATTATAAGACGACAAGCTATTAACTGATTTGATACAACTAAAATCAAACATATGAAATCGTATATCAAACGTTCAACAATTACATTTAAAGCACTCTTAATCATTTGCTTTTTTATTACAGGCCTTGCAAGCAATGCAACTGCACAGGAAAGAGTAAAGTGTAAAGCTATCGTCGGCAATATATGGTTTGTAGAAGATGGAAATTCCGTATTGGATGTTCATCCCGGAGATAGGGGGTACCAAATCAATATGCAGGGAACAGGGGTTAATAATTTTGAAATAGTGAAGGAACCTTGTATGTCGGGCTTATCTGTAATACCCGGCTATACCAATAGCACAGCAGCCAAATGGCAGGTAAATTTTTCTCCCAATATGGAACGTGTCATCTGCAGCATAAAAATGAAAAATAAATGTACCGGAGAAATCAAAACATACGAATTGTTTTCAGGGGTGCGGCTTTTCAATCAATAAAATTTACAGCACAAATAAAATGCATGAGAAACGTATTCCCGTTTGATAGATTATTTTTGATTACCCTTTTTATTTTAATTGCTACCTGTCTCAATGCGCAGCAACAATTTACTATTACCAGCAGCAAGGTCAATAATTACTGCAATGGCGCCTGTACTCTTTTCGACAACACCGATATCAACAGCCGCCCTACTGCGGTTATTTTTATAACCCCTGTGGAAGTAAATGGTGTTAATCTTGATCCTCACCCTATTTGTGCTTATTATAATGGAAAACAATGGAGTGTTATGAATATAGACAATACAACAATGCCAAATGGGGCACAGTTTATTGTACAGTATTTTTTAAACCCTGACGATACTCATTTTGTTCATGTAGTAACAAAAGAAAATTTAATAAAGGCCAGATCCTATATTGATAATCCTTTATTGAATGGAAATCCCAAAGCTCAATTCCAATATTTCCAAAGTGCTTCGCCTAATGTTCGTGGTGGTATGATAAACAAGGATGAAATACAAACGCAGTACGATGAAACCGCAGGCAAATGGTTTATAACGAAAACTAATGGCAAAGTTTTAGATCTTTCCACCGGTTACAGTATTTCCATTTCTCCTGGTTTAAATACGCTTTCCCATCCCGTCATCGCTGCACCAGTTACAACAAGTTCTCCTGTTCTTCATTCCATGTCCGGAATTGGTGATGCGGTATTCATAACTGTAACTGGAAATCAACAGGGGCAATTTACAGGTACCTATGAAATGAACAAGATTGAATTAATCAATTTCGAAATGGGCGTCAGTTCCCCTATAGATATTAATTCAGGATTATCAACCGGCAAGCACCATTATTCACCCATCCTTATTCAGAAAAAAACAGATGCATCGAGTATTCAGTTCTTCCAAGCCGTTGCCAGTAACGAAATACTGGGCACGGTTACTTTTGATATATACAAAAAAGCCAGCGGAGGTACTGCCGCTTTAGATTATTCCATCGTACTTAACAATGCTTCCATCAGCAATTTTACACAATTGTATAATCAAACTGCGAATGCAAGCAAAACAGACTCTATCAGCATCATTTTCCAAAGCATCAAATATAGCAGGGGAACAGTAATCGTCTCCGATAATTCCAAATCTGAAAATTAAAATCATTGAAACTTCTTATCCGGAAAATATCCATCTCATTGCTATACATATTTTTGATGCTGCAATTTGTTTGTGCACAATCGCCAACACCTGCGGATATTCAAAAAAAAGTTGATTCGCTTACCAACGACCCTAAGCTAAAGGCAATGATGGAAAAATTCCAGAATGCGGGCAAGCAGCCTGCCGTTGTACCTGATAACAATAGCATAAAAATTCCTGACTCTAAAAGTGTATTATTAAAACCAGATAACCGGCAATTACCCTCAAGAAATAATATTCTGCTTTCTCAATTACCAAAAAAAATATTAACCAGTAATGAACTGGGTACCTACCTGCTTACATTAAACGCGCAACTGGTACAGAAAATAAAATCATCTTCCGCCGATTCAGCAAATGTTACTATAAAGCAATTGGGCAATGATGGCGAAAACATTGCTTATGCTGCAATTGTGGCGTGGTATAAGAATGATGCCGAGAGTGCAGTATTGCTGGCGTCAAAAGCAGCGACACTTTCTATTAATAATGATGCTGCCCTGAGCAATTGTGCCGCCATATTCATTATGGCCGGGCTGCAAAACAAGGCTATTCCTATTTTAAAGGTATTGTTGCAACGTGAACCTAACAGCAGTACGGTACTAAATAATATAGGCCAGGCATATGCTGGTTTGGGAGAGCCCGATACAGCGATGTATTATTTCGGTCGCTGTATAAAAATAGCACCAGAACATCCCGAAGCAAATAATACTGCAGCCATTATTTGTACAAAAAAAGGTCAGACCGAATTGGCAAAAGGTTATTGCGAACAATCATTAAAAGGTGGCTTAACCAGTGAAGCCATTAAAACCTACGGGCATTTATTTAAAGAAGATAATGTCGAAAAGCTGATTGATACGGATCCGTGGAAAATTTATCCTTTCAATGAAAATGATTTCACATTTCCAGAGCAGTGCGAAAAAGTGGAAGATGCTGCAAGGATAAAAGCTGAACTGGATGCCTGTAAAAGTAAATACAAAGCTTTTTTTACGAAGTATGATAAAGGGCATAGCGATGAAATGCGTGGCAAAGCTGCAAAAATGAGTGCGGAATATGCAAAGAATCCGGCTGGTAATTTATGGATGGTCAATGCGGAAACGCCTTATACAAAAAGGGCTGCTTACGTCTATCACCGGATCAGTACTCAATTGCTGGCAGATATCTATGATGTGGTGGATAAACACAGCAAAGCAATAAACAATTTGAAAACCGAATATGAAGGAAAGAAAAAAGAATTGGGAGCAAAAAGAGATAAGGAATTTGAGGCTTGTGATGGCCATAATGGCTGTGAAGTAAAGGTAGACGTTGCATATTGTCGCAAGCAAAATGAATTATCGAACGAATATCTTCCAAGGTTTGCTGTCATCAATAGGGACTATGTAAGTAAGCGTTGGCGCATGGCTAAAGAATTCTTTCAAGCCAACAGTGTTTTATTAAGAATGGGTATAAAACACAATACCATACAATATTACAGTGAAGAAGCTGGCCGCATTGGTATCATTGCCTCACCGCTTATCAACGGTGAAATTTTAACCAGCGGTTACGAAATCATCCAGCCTTATTGTGATATGACCGAAGCTGAAATGAAAAGAATTGATTCGCTGGATCTGACAGAAAATGCTGACTGCAAACTAAATGTAAAAATACCCTTAGGCCTGGTCAAGTTAACTTTCAAGTGCGATGAATTTGAATTAGAGGGTGGTGAATTAATAAAGGCGAAATACAATAAAAATTTCCGGAGCGGCCAAACTACTTTATATGCAGGGGTAGGGGGAAGTATCCCTTTCGGTATACCCGGATTTAAAGCCGGCGCTACGCAATACATATTTGTATGTTTTGATAAAAACAATCAACCGGTAGATGTTGGAACACTTGGTGAATTGAAACTTAGCGCACCAGGAGTAAGCGAAAAAATAATTTTAAGAACAAGCTTGAACACAGGAGTAAGTTTTGAACCCGGCCCATTAAAGCCTTTGGCAGATGTACTTACTTATTTATTTAAATAAAGAGCGGATGAAAAGAACAATACTGCTATTTTATTTCATCTCAATCATGTTGCATTCATTTTCGCAACAAACTTCATGCAATGAAGAAATGATCATGAATACAAAAGGCAGTTGGGGAAAAAGACCAGATGCAAATACTTATCCCGACGAAAGTTTTGCAAAGAACCAGTTTGCCCAGGCAAATAGCCGTATCGATAAAATACAAAAACTAGTACAGACGGCTTATCCCTATCCCAAAGGAATTGAGGCAGGTTGGTACCGCGGCATTTCCGGGAAGGCTTTGGTAAAAGGAGGACCAGCTCCTTATGGATTGAATGTGATATTGCTTACTTATTTCTGCAACACAAACAAAATCCAATTGGGTGATGAAACAGGCACCTGGGCCTATGTTTGGGCAAATCAATTCAACTGGTTTGCAGAGTACGTAAAAGAATTTTCTATAAAAAAACAACCAGTTTATTTGCTAACGCAACGAGATGGGGAAATAAATGGATACCCTGTTTATAAGGGCCAGCATAATGAAAACTCCAATACTGGTATAAAATATTCTCATGCTGTAATCATTACAAGAAGCGGCCAGTCACCATATATTCCTGTTACAAAAAAAGAATATCTCAAAGCCTTCCTGTTATTCAATGAAAAGAAGTTAACGGAATCGCTGGCAGGAATAGAGAAAGGATTTATTGTAAAAACGGATGCACAGGAAGAAGAAGCAAAACAAAAGGGATTGGAGAGCATTGCAAAAACTTATAGTGCTAATGTGGTAGAACGGCGGAAAGCGGAATATCTGAAAAATTACAAACCAGAAAAACAAAAAAAAGAAGAATGGCTTGCCAAAACAAAAAAGGATTATGAAGATGCAATGAAACCTGTGCACGATATTCTGACCAACAGCGCTGAACAAGACTTAATACAACCTGCGATTATTGACGATATTGATTTCCAGAAATTTACAGGTTTTAGTACCGAAGCAACAGGTGGCCGGCAACTGGTGAGTTTAAACCCCGGTTATTTTGATAGTAAACTTGCCAAATACATTCCACAATTCTTTATTGTTTACTGGAGATGGAATAAAGGAAGAGCGCAGGAAAATTTTAAAAGTCAGCTGGAGGCCAATTTTGATTTTAATGCTTTAAAGGCAATGCTTGATAAATAAACTTTATTCATGAAAAAGATATTACCGGTATTACTGTTTTGCCTAGTAATGAAAAATGCGATTGCGCAGACAGAAACATTCGACATCATCAATTATAAGGCACCTTTAAATTTTACAAAAAGCGACAAACCAGGTGTTGTGATTTATACCAATATCAATACAGGTACAGGTAGTTTTTGTATGATAGCTATTTATGCAAGTACCACCAGTGCCGGTAATGAAAAAAAAGATTTTGCAAACGAGTGGAAAGATCTGGTAATAACACCATATAAGGCAGCCCCTAACCCCAGGACAGAAACGCAGACCAGTCCTGAGGGATGGAAAGTAATTGCGGGTGCCGCACCAATAAAATTGGAATCCGCTGATGCTTATTCATTGCTGACTGTATTCAGTGGTTTCAATAAAAAAGTTAGTGTGCTGGCTACATTTAACAATCAATCTTACATCGGCACCATAGATTCTCTGCTGCAAAATATTAAATTAGATAAAATAGCAAAGGCAGCTGTCACAATACCTGCTGATTTGCCCGTAACAACTATCAATGGAACAAACGGAAAATTCGGCACCATGAATTATACGGTACCCAAAGGATGGAACCTGACAAAATACCCGGATGGCGACATCATTATGCCCGCTGATATACCTAAAGGTGAATTTTTAGAAATGTGGTTACAACCTGCCATGAACTTTTCCGGAACAATGGAGCAGGCATTGCAAAAAAGTTATGATGAAACTGTTGCAATATTAAAAGGCACTAAAATGAACGAGGTCAATGGTGGAAATTATACTGCCATGGCTGCAAAAAAATCTTTCCGTGGTTGGGAATATATCCGTTGCAGTGGTGGGATACATATGGGTGGTGGAGAATATCCACGTGAGTATGGCCTTGATTTATTTCTCATAAAAATTAATGGCCGGTTCGAGCAAATTGCTATTATAAAATCCAGGAATAACTGCGGTGTTTCTACCTACTACGCCACTGACCGGTTAAAATATTATAATGAGATTGAGAATTTTTTATTCTCGGTTCAATTTTCAGATTGGAAAGACCCCCTTATTAAAACAGGAACGGCAAAAGGTAATGGTATAATTGGTGTATGGCGTGGTATTAGCATGGGAGTTGGAATAGTAAAACCCGGCGCTTCATCGGGTGCAGAATATAAAGTGAAGTCACTTATTCTATTTTCAAACGGCCAAGCCTATTTTGGTACAAATTTTCCAACAGAAGGTTTAGACGAAATAAATACGTTGGTAAAGGCAGAATCAAACCGCCGGGATTGGGGAACGTTTAGCTTCAGTAATGGAAAGGGCCTGTTGAAATTACCTTATGCCGATATTCCGTTGAGGACAGAAACCAATAAACTTGTTGTTACTACAAATAAAGCCAATCATTCCTTTATAAAAATAAATGCAGCAGATGCTGCCAGCTTTAAAGGAACTTACGCACTGGCTGAATACAATGGAAAAATCCCTTCCATTATTTTCACTGAGGATGGAAAATTTATTGACAATGGAGCAGTAAGTATATTATACCATGATTATGTTGATTGCATAAACCCGGCAAAAGAGCCGGGTTCGGGCAATTATGAAGTAAAAAATTATTCCCTGATTTTTAATTACACTGATGGTAGAAAAATCAAGATTGCTTTTATACAAATGGATTATGATAAAAATAACCGGAGCCCGGCATCACTTGCACTGAGTTATAATGAGGATATGCTGAAAAAAAAGCAATAACAACCATATCGTTCACAATACCCTTCCCGTTTTCTTATCGTCTTCCCGACTTCCCGGCAAAAAAGCCAGGCGCCACGTTCATGTCTATGACTTTCTCAATATCACAACACCAATAATAATCAGCAACACCCCAAATACTTTCCATGCATTGATCGGATTGGGTTGGTCAACCAGTATATTAAAATGACCAAGGATTAAAGAGGTGATCATTTGCCCGGCAACGACCAACCCAAACGTAAGAGCGGGCCCGATCCTGGGAAATGCAAGAACAATGACGGTCACATAAAAAGCGCCTAACAAACCTCCGCTCCAGAGATATAGCGGTGCCTTTTTCAGGCTACTCAATTCTACATGCTGTCGCGTTAGCAGTATGTAAATGAATAATCCTGCAGCACCCACGATGAAAGAGATGAATGCTGCGTGTACAGGACTTGCAATTTCTTTTCCCATCCTGGAGTTTAATCCACCTTGTATGGGTAGAAACACACCAGCTATTAGTGCCATCACGATCCATAGAGATTTCATAGAATAATTTTTTTATAAATTATATTATCAATTTATTATGTGCAGTGCAATGTTTGTTATCTATACATCATTCGCGCCATGAGCGAAGTTTACTTCCGTAAAATTTTCTCCATTGTTTTTCCTTTCGCCAGTTCATCTACCAGTTTATCGAGGTAACGGACTTTTTGCATGAGTTTGTCTTCGATCTCTTCTACGCGATAACCGCAAATCACGCCTGTAATTTTTGAAACATTCGGGTTCAGCTTTGGTGCCTGCGCGAAAAAAGTTTCATAATTAGTCTTACTGTCGATGTGTTGTTGCAATGTTTGTTCGTTATATCCTGTCAGCCAGTAGATGATTTCATCCACTTCTGCTTTGGTACGACCTTTTCTCTCCGCTTTTTTAATATAAAGCGGATACACGCTGGCAAACGACATTTTGTAAACTCTTCTATTGTCCATATGAATTCTTTTTACTGGCGAAAAGTTATTGATTAATTGTAAGATTTGTTCATGGATTTGCCGGGAAGGCGGTAAGGAACCGGGAAGAAATGTATTCTTGCCCGTTCCTTACCGCCTTCCCGGCAAAAAACCATAGCTTCTTCCACTTTCACCACGGCAGCAAGATAAAGGCAAAAATATTGTTCGTGCTTACCCGAGGCTAATCTTACCCTGCTTCGTACCTGCTTCGATCCATGTTCGGTGGCGACC
>JBDTPD010000163.1:0-8007 GCA_039932855.1 Chitinophagaceae bacterium
GCTATTGAACAGGAACGAAGCACCTTTCAAAGATAGCTGGACATTACCCGGCGCGTTTCTTCAAATGAATGAATTGTTTTTGGATACCTGTTCCCGGATCTTAAAAACAAAACTGGGAATGAGTAATCTCTATCTTGAACAATTATATTCATTCGATGAATTGAGTCGTGACCCGCGTGGCAGGGTGATCTCTGTTACTTATTATGCGTTGATCAATCCGAAGAAATTTGATCTGGTCGAGGGTAAAATGACCAACGATGTAAAATGGTTTCCTGCCGGTAAAATTCCTAAACTCGGATTTGATCATAAAGACATTCTTGAAAAAGCATTACAACGTCTTAAATCTAAAATACTTTATTACCCGGTCGGGTTTGAATTACTGGATGAAACATTCACGATGACCGAGCTTCAGGATCTATATGAAACCATACTTGGAATTGATATCGATAGAAGAAACTTCAGAAGAAAAATTCTCGACTCCGAATACATTATTAATACCGGAACAAAAAGAGAAGGATTGCAAAACAGGCATCCCGATCTATACAAGTTCAATAAAAAACTAAAACCTAATCAATTTCATTTAAACCTCGATATACAATGATACTATCTCCCATTCTTCTAAAAGACGGTTATAAAGTAGGGCATAAGGTTCAATACCCAATCGGAACTACGCTTGTCTATTCAAACCTGACGCCACGTAAATCACGTAGTGAAGACGTTAATGAGATCGTCTTCTTCGGATTACAGTATTTTATTAAAGAATACCTGATGCATCAATTCGATGCTCATTTTTTTCAACGACCAAAAGAGGAAGTGATAAAAGAATATGCACGTCGCCTGAATAATTATTTAGGAAAAGACAGCATTAGTTATCAGCATATCGCTGACCTGCATGATCTCGGTTATTTGCCATTGGAAATAAAAGCATTGCCGGAAGGTAGCCTGGTTCCGATGCGTGTTCCCATTTTTACCATTAAGAATACGCTGCCTGAATTTTTCTGGCTCACCAATATGCTGGAAACTTTATTAAGCGCCATCATCTGGAAGCCATGCACGTCTGCTACAACTGCGTTTCAATATTTGAAAACATTTACTCAATATGCAAAAGATACAGTTGGAGAAGACACTGGTTTTATTCCATGGCAGGGTCACGATTTTTCTTTCAGGGGAATGAGTGGTATTGAAGATGCTGTTATGAGTGGCGCTGGTCACCTGCTTTCTTTCGCTGGTACGGATACTATACCTGCGATTGATTTTCTTGAACAATATTACAATGCGAATTGTGAGAAAGAACTGATCGGAGGTTCTGTTCCTGCTACTGAACATAGTGTAATGTGTATGGGTACACAGGATGCTGAAATAAACACCTTTGATCATTTGATCACTGAAGTATATCCTGGAGGTATTGTTTCTATCGTAAGTGATACATGGGATTTCTGGCAGGTGATCACAGAGTTTTTACCTCAATTAAAATCAAAAATTCTTGCACGTAATGGAAAAGTAGTGATTCGTCCTGATAGCGGTGATCCTGTAAAGATTATTATTGGTGATAAAGATGCACCAGTTGGAAGTCCTGCATACAAAGGAGCTATTGAATGTATGTGGGAAACATTTGGCGGAACGGTTACTGATAAAGGATATAAGTTGCTTGATGGACATATTGGTTTGATCTATGGTGACAGCATTACTACAGAGAGGCAGTCAGACATTCTTGAAGGATTAAAAGAAAAAGGATTTGCCAGTTACAATGTAGTATTGGGAATCGGTTCTTATACTTATGAGTATGTTACCCGTGATACATTTGGTTTTGCGATGAAAGCAACTTATGGTGAAGTAAATGGAAAAGGCCGTGATATTTTCAAAGATCCCAAGACAGACGACGGCACTAAAAAATCAGCGAAAGGATTGATGCAGGTATATAAGGATAAAAAAACTGGTAAGCTGGCATTGAAAGATCAATGTACCTGGGCAGAGGAACAACAAGGCGAACTGAAAACAGTGTACAAAGATGGAAAACTGTTAGTGGATTGGAACCTGGCGCAGATCAGGAAAATGGTAAAGGATAATTTGTAAAAAGTAAGTGGCAATGAAGTATAATAATGATTGGTTGATCAGTAAATGGCAGTTGGATGAAAAAATAAAATTCATTTTCTTCTGGGGTCATCAGCCAACCAGTGATGAAAGTATTTCTAAGACTTGTTTCAGCCAATGGTGGATCGCGCCATTTGAAGTAGATGGTATTACTTATAAAACAGCCGAGCATTGGATGATGGCAGAGAAAGCACGATTGTTTAATGATACGGATATTCTCCAGGAAATATTGAATAGCAATACAGCTGCTGAAGTAAAGAAAAAGGGAAGATTGATAAAAGGATTTGACCCGGTGAAATGGGAGCAGGAAAAATTTGAGCTGGTAGTACAGGGTAACCTGCATAAATTTTCCAGTGATGATAAATTGAAAGAGTTTCTACTGAATACAAATGATAGAGTGATAGTAGAAGCAAGTCCCGTAGATGCTATCTGGGGAATCGGGTTGGCGGCAGATGATCCTGATATACAAAATCCATCAAACTGGAAGGGGGAGAATTTACTGGGATATGCATTGATGGAGGTGAGAGATATTCTAAAGCAATAGTAATAGTACAGTTTCCCTCGGCGAACGCAGCGGAGCAGCGAAGGGAAATGTTTTTATATCGCCGCGCCGCCGCACCACAGCGCTAGCCGCGAGAAAATTTTTAAAAGAAACCAAATGAATGAGAAACATAAAAAGACGGTCAGCAAGTTTCTGAGTCTTGTATTGAGACATCAGCCAGAGACAATCGGTTTGCAGCTTGATGCAAATGGTTGGGCCGTGGTAGCTGAACTGATTGAGAAGTCAGCGAACCATGATCAACCTTTTTCAAAAGAGGAGCTTGATGAAATTGTAACGACCAATGATAAGCAACGCTTTATTTTTAATGACGATCATACAAAGATCAGGGCAAACCAGGGACATTCGATTGACGTAGAGTTAAACTTGCCTGCAGTTGAACCGCCGGAACTTTTATATCATGGTACAGTAGCACGTTTCATTGGCAATATCAAAGTAGATGGTTTGCAAAAGATGCAACGACAACATGTGCATCTGAGCAAAGACACTGAGACAGCCATAATAGTAGGGGACAGACGGGGTAAAGCATTGATACTATCTATTAATAGCGGACACATGCACGCAGATGGATTTAAATTCTACCTGTCGGCAAATGGAGTTTGGCTGACGGATATTGTTCCGGCTACCTATATTAATTTCCCAATACAAAAAGAAAGTTGAACTAATACTCATGAAAAGAAGAATAGTCATAGGCGATATTCATGGAGCGTTGAAAGCGTTGGAGCAATTGCTGGAGAAGATCATTGTTCAACCGGATGATCAGCTTATCTTTCTGGGTGACTATGTAGATGGATGGTCGCAATCGGCACAGGTCATTGATTATCTTATGCGACTGGAAAGAAAGAATGATTGCGTTTTTATAAAAGGCAATCACGATGCCTGGTGCGAAGATTGGTTAAATGGTAAACAGCCGGATTCAATATGGTTACAGCATGGAGGAAAAGAAACAATTTCCAGTTATAAAAACTATACCAAAGCTGACAAAGAACTACATCTGTTGTTTTTCGAAAGAATGAAGAATTTTTATGAAGCTGATGATAATATACTTTTTATTCACGCTGGCTTTTCATCTATGCATGGTCCGCATAAAGAACATTATCAAAGCAATTACAGTTGGGATAGAACCTTGTGGGAAACTGCATTGGCATTGGATAAAAAAATAAAGAAGGATTCTGTATTTTATCCAAAGCGTCTTTTATTGTACAAAGAGATTTATATTGGACATACTCCTACGCTATACTATAATAAAGAAGTGCCGATGCATGCCTGCAATATGTGGAACCTGGATACTGGTGCTGCTTTCTACGGTAGACTTTCAGCGATGGATACGGCAACGGAGAAATTGTGGCAAAGCGATATTGTTAAACAACTATACCCTGCAGAAAAGGGAAGAAATAAATAATCAACCATGAACATGCTCAATCTTATTTACCCGGAAAAATCAATCATTCAGTTTAAAACAATGATTTTTCCTGACGGACAGCCGCATATTAAAATAGATATGGCAGGTACCACGAAGCTGGATAAAAAGGAGACCGTGGAGATACTGTCCCGTGTAGCCAATATGAATGATCTGTTAATGGTATTACTGGTAAAGAATACATTGGATTATCTGGAATTCGAAAAAGTGGAGCTAAACATTTCTTATCTCACTACTGCGCGTATGGACCGGGTGATGCTGGATGGAGAACCATTTACGTTGAAAGTGGTTGCCGGTATACTTAACCAGGGAAAGTTTAATAAGATAAAGGTATTTGACCCGCATTCGGAAGTCACCACGGCACTGGTTGACCGCGCTTATTCCGTCACTAATCATCAGTTTGTCAAAGATGCGCTGGCAGATTATTTTCAAAAGAATACAAAGACAAATTTTTGTATAGTTTCTCCTGATGCCGGAGCGTTAAAGAAAATACATTCACTGGCGCAATTCTTACAAATCGATAATGTAGTGGAGTGTATGAAAGAACGGGACGTGAAAACAGGAGCGTTGACCAACTTCAAAACAACTACGGATAATCTGAAGGGGCAAACCTGTTTCATCATCGATGATATCTGTGATGGTGGCGGCACTTTTGCAGGCACGGCTAAGATGCTAAGAGAGAAAGGAGCGCAGAAGGTCATATTAATTGTATCGCATGGCATCTTCAGTAAGGGTACCAGCATTGAATTTGTAGATGCTATTTATACTACCGATTCGTATAAGGTCACGGATGGGGTAAATTGTTTTCCTATTGATAGATACATATAAGGAGATTGGGAAATTCTGAAATTGGGAAATTTGCTAACTTATAAGGTTTCTACTAAAAGACATTAACTGCTGAAAAGATTGACCTTATCGGTTTTGACCTTCGGTCTAAGAAATTTCCCAATTTCCCAATTCCAAAATTTCCCAATTATCTTCTTGCCTTGTTTCCCAAAAAAATGTTATCAATATTTATTTATTGAAAAACTTCAATAAATGTTATACATTTGTCCTGTCAAAGCATAAATCATGGATGCAAAGAAAGCAGAGAAGATTTCGAAAGCACTGGCTGATCCCAACAGATTGTGCATTTTAAAAGAGATCAAGAAGAGTAAGGATTGCCTTTATTGTGTTGATTTAAATAACATGATAAACCTGGCACAACCATCGATTGCCCACCACCTGAAGCTGTTGATTGAGTGCGAATTGGTGACGTCTGATAAGGAAGGACGTAACGTTCGTTATTACCTCAACAGCAAATTACTTGATGACTATATCGGATTCCTCGAAGGATTAAAAGTTTAATTTTTTTTATTTTATTTATCGAAGTATTTGAATAAATCTATACCTTCGGTTTCTTTTTTCGACTAATTACGTAAAACGTCTGCTCTTATTTATTGAATTATTTAAATTAATCTAATAATAATTATCAATCATGTCAACGCATACATTAACCAGAACCCTTTCCCATCAGCCATTACTGGCTATCGCGTCTTCTCTTTTGCTGATTACATTGATCACCGGTTGTTACGCGAAAGGTGGTGAAGAAAAAACAAGCATTCCTGTTGCTGCCGTAGCACCCGGCTTGCCTGTAGATGGCAATATTGTTAAGCCATCTGCTCTTAAAGAAGAAATTGAAATAACAGGTTCACTCGAAGCCAATCAACAAGTAGATATCGTGAGTGAACTCACCCGCAAGATCACACGCGTGAACGTAAAAGAAGGCGCTTATGTACAAGCCGGGCAATTATTATTTGAATTGGACAATGCTGATCTGTTAGCGCAATTAGAAAGATTGCATCAACAGGAAAAACTTGCTTCCTTAAATGAAGAACGTCTTCGCGACCTTATTGCTCATGAAGCGGTGGTTCAGCAGGATTACGATCAGTCATTTACTAATCTCAAAGTATTACAGGCGCAGATTGCTGAGTTGCAGGTGACCATTGGTAAAACCCGTATCAAGGCGCCATTTGGCGGACGGGTTGGTATAGTCAATATTTATCCCGGCGCTATCGTCTCAGTAAATACAATTTTGACGAACATACAGGACAATGGAATAATCAAACTTGATTTCCAGGTGCCTGAAAAATATGCGCAATTCATTACTGATGGCAGTGATCAGAAATTTACGGTAGCATCCGATACACAACAATACACGGCAAAAGTTATTGCGAGGGAATCAAAGCTTGATCAGAATACAAGGACCTTATTGGTGAGAGCGATCAGTAAGAATCCCGGTCGCGCATTATTACCCGGACAAAGTGCGCGTATACAACTTGCCTTACATGCATCTACCGAAGCGTTGATGGTTTCTTCACAAGCATTGATCCCCTCTTCGCAAGGATACAGCGTGTACATAGCAAAAAATAATCAGGTACAATTAACCCCCATACAAATAGGACAACGTAATCCTTATGCCGTAGAAGTATTGCACGGATTAAATAATGGAGATACTGTTGTCACCAGTAACCTCCTGCGCTTACAACCCGGCGCAGCGGTTCAGTTTGTTACATTGAAATAGTCAGAGATGAGTCGCGAATCGTGAGTCGCGAATCGTGAGTCGTGAATCGTGAGTAGCCAATAATAGTGAATGAGAAACTATTCGCTATAGCTACTGCTTTGTGAAAAATGTCTACTCACCACTCACGATTCACGATTCACGATTCACGATTCACGTTTCACGACTGACGACTTATTGCTCACAGCCATAATCATTATCAACACAAATAATCAATCAATCATGAGTGCAATTTCACAGGCAAGTATATCGCGACCCGTACTGGCAGGAGTTATGTCGGTGTTGCTGGTACTATTCGGTATCGTCGGTTATACATTTTTGGGTACAAGAGAATACCCGGTAACAGATTCGCCAATTGTTACCATTACCACTGTTTATCCTGGTGCAAGCGCTGATATCATCGCTTCACAGGTAACCAAACCATTGGAAGAAGCTGTTGCTGAAGCCAACGGCATCAAAGCCATGTCGTCTGTATCACGTGAGCAGGTAAGCGTGATCACTGTTGAATTTAATCTGAATGCTGATCTCGAAGCAGCTGCTAACGACGTACGGGATAAAGTATCCAAGTCAAGACAACAGCTACCATCTGATATCGAACCAACTATTGTTGAGAAATCAGGTCCGCCGGACTTTCTTGTTTTCTTAACTGTACAAAGCGATACAAAAAGTCTTGAGGACATTACTGACTTCGTCAACATTAATATCAAAGAACGTTTGCAATCTATTCCCGGTGTGCGATTGGTTGATTCTTACGCAGGTCGTAAACGTGCGATGCGTTTGAGAATGGACCCGGTAAAGATGGCAGCGTACCAGTTAACGCCTTCTGATGTACAGTCCGCGTTGCAAAAAGAGAATGTTGATTTACCCAGTGGACGTATAGAAGGACAAAATACCGAAGTGACCTTGCGTACACAAGGCAGATTGGTTACGGAAGATGATTTCAATAACATGATCGTACGCGAACAGAATGGTGCTATCGTTCGCTTCAAAGATATTGGTACGGCTATCATGTCTTCGCAAAATGAGCGCACCGCTATGATCGTGAGTGAAGGGAATACCGCGAGATATGGTGTTGGTACAGGGGTACAACCACAACGTGGCGCCAATTCACTCGCTATCGTGGATGAATTCAAGAAACGCTTTGATGATATTGTAAAAACAGCGCCGAAAGATTATATCATTTCATTGGGAAAAGATTTTACAGTCCCTGTGCGTAATTCATTATCAGAAGTAGGAGAGACGTTGTTATTAGCTTTTGCGCTGGTAGCATTGATCATCTTTATATTCCTGCGCGACTGGAGAAGTACGATCATTCCATTGGTAGCTATCCCGGTTTCTATTATCTCTGCTTTCTTCATTATGTACATTGGTAATTTT
>JBDTPD010000164.1:0-8004 GCA_039932855.1 Chitinophagaceae bacterium
TATCTATTGAGGCGAGTGAGTTGAATGAATTGTTCTTATGGAAAACAGCTGACCAGGCTGATCCGGAAAAAATAAAAGATGAACTGGCAGATGTATTGACCTTTGCGTTGTTGTTTGCTCATGAACAAAAGATCGATATCAAAGAGATCGTACTTCAGAAATTGGAAAAGAGTGGGAAGAAGTATCCGGTGGAGAAGGCGAAGGGGAGTGCGAAGAAGTATAATGAATTGTAATTAAGCCTGTCTATTAATATGATTGTTTACCAGGGTACAAAGGCGGAGTTTTCCGAGGATGTACTTACAGACAAATTGGATGAAAAAGTTTTAAAGAACTTTAAAAAATATCTTGGCCATAGTACCTCGAAAAATGAAATGCAAGCGTGGCGGAATTCAATGCATTATATGCATTCGGTCGTTAACGATGCATCTATTCCTGACGATTGCGGTGTTGCTATAGAATATCAAATCCCACAAACATCCAAGCGATTAGATTTTATTCTTACTGGTAGTGGAAAGAATAATGAAGAGTATGCAATCCTTATCGAGTTAAAACAATGGTCGACGGCTACTATCTCTGATAAAGACGCAATCATTTCTTCTTTTGTAGGAAAAAGGGAAAGAGAATTATTACATCCTTCTTACCAGGCATGGTCTTATGCGGCGTTGCTTTATAATTTTAATGAAACCGTTCAGGAGGAAAACATTGGTTTAAAGCCTTGTGCTTATTTACACAACTACGCAAAGGATGATGTAATTAGTAATTCTCATTACCAGGAGTATATCGATAAGGCGCCTCTTTTCTTAAAAGGCGATGCATTGAAACTGCGTGCTTTCATTACAGAGTATGTACGCAAAGGTGATCGTTCAAAAATTCTATACCGAATAGAGCAAGGTAAGATCCGTCCATCAAAGATGCTTGCCGATAGTATGGTTTCATTGATCAATGGTAACCAGGATTTCGTGATGATCGATGATCAGAAGCTGGTGTATGAGTCAGCAATAAAAATGGTAAAGAGTGCTACGGTAAATAAAAAGAAAGTGCTGATAGTAAAAGGTGGACCGGGTACTGGTAAATCAGTTGTAGCGATTAATTTATTAGTTGAATTAACTAAACAACTATTGCTTACACAGTATGTATCGAAGAATGCAGCACCAAGAGAGGTTTATCAATCTAAGCTGACAGGACATCGAAAGAAATCCGAGATCTCAAATATGTTCAGAGGTTCTGGTGGGTTCTTCAATACAAAAGTAAACACATTTGATGCATTGATCGTTGATGAGGCACATCGTCTTAATGAGAAATCTGGTCTGTATGGAAACCTTGGTCATAATCAGATCAAAGAGTTAATCCAGTCTGCTATCTGTACTATATTTTTCTTAGACGAGGATCAGCGCGTTACGCTGAAAGACATTGGCTCTGTAGCAGAGATAAGGCATTGGGCAGAAAGAGAAGATGCGGAAGTAGTGGAGATGGAATTACAATCACAATTCAGGTGTGGTGGTGCAGATGGATATCTTGCCTGGCTGGATAATACGTTACAGATTCGGGAAACGGCAAATACGACCTTGACTAATATCAATTATGAGTTTAAAATATTTTCCTCGCCACTAGAGCTAAAAGAAGCTATCGTGAAAAAGAATGCTATTAATAATAAATCAAGAATGGTAGCTGGTTATTGCTGGAAATGGAAAAGTAAAAAGAACCGGGATGCGTATGATGTAGTGATTCCTGAATATGATTTTGAGATGAAGTGGAACCTTACAGAAGATGGAAGTAAATGGATCATTGCGCCGGAGTCTGTTAATGAAGTTGGTTGTATTCATACATGTCAGGGATTGGAAGTGGATTATATCGGAGTGATCATTGGACCGGATCTAATTGCAAATAATAATGAATTAATTGCTCAGCCGGAAAAGAGAGATAGTGCTGATTCCACAGTTAGAGGATATAAGAAACTGCTACAAGAAAATCCGGATGAAACGAAAAGACGACTTGATTTGATTATTAAAAATACTTACCGAACGTTGATGACAAGGGGGATGAAGGGGTGTTATGTGTATTTTACAGATCCGCAAATGGAAAAATATTTTTCAGCAAAGATTAAACAATAAGATGTCGGATAGAAAGCTTGCAAACTAAAACCAATATACAACTGTCAGTAAGTCTAAAATTGTTAACCATAATAAAAATTTGAAATTGAGAAGTGCGTTATTGAGGAATTCTGGCTTACTTGCTACTATACGACGATTGACATCTCTAAATAATTAGGGGTTAATTAATTCCTTTAGTCGAAGAATAGCCGGACTTTTTACTTTTTTGAGCATATGCAGAAGCTTTTGTAGGTCGGTCTTCTTGAAATTTATTTCTCTATGGAGTAGATTCGCGTCGCCACTTAAATTAAAGTCAGCCATATTAACACCCGAATTTTGTGCGACCTCAATAATCCAAGGCTCAAATCTGGGCTTAATAAATATCATCTTGTTTTTCTTTGCCTTATCAATACTGTATCTAATATTGTGTAAATCAGATACAGGGTTAAGGTAAAGCTTGCTGTAATAACTATGCTGATACTTTCTTTCCGGATCTTCATCAATTAACCCAATCAGATTTGACCCGTCAGATAGAGTTTGACAAACTCCACCGCTTCCTGAATGATGCAGAAGGCTTTCTCGTGTCAAACCCATATTCAACAACAAAACCTCTTCTGGAAGACATTCGATGTGATATTTAATCATTTCGTAAACTTATCGAGATTGAAAAATACTTCATGTTGCAATTCGATAACCTCCTTTACTTGCTGTTTTGTAAGCAGATGTGCTTTTGTCTGGTAATTCTTCATTGTTGTCACAAAAACATTAAGCTCTTTTGATGGAGATTTTTCAATAATGTTTAGGAGTAGATAAGGGTTATGGGTTGTAATGAAATATTGATTGGTTTTATCTTGGGCAATTCTTTCTGCAACATATTTTGTATAGAAAGGAAATGTGTTAGCTTCTGGCTCATCGAAAATCAAAGTGGCATTTTTATTAGTTTCAATTGCCAGCAATATAAAAACTATTCGTTGCAATGTTTCCGAAATGGTCATATAAGGGTAGCTATAAATCACCTCATCTTCTTCCTTAGCAATTTCTAAATCGTTGTCTTCAGGTTTTAAATTTATTTTGTATCCTTTCTCTCTGAAAAAGGAGGAAACCATCTTTTTTAATTCAGAACTACTCAAAAGCAAATTTGGAATGTTGTTGCCATGTGGAGGTTTCAAAAAGTTACGAAAATTTTGTTCAAATTTTTCAATTCTCTTGTAAATATACGCGCATGTATGAGTTGACATATTTATTCCATGATTATTTCTAATTGTTCCGTCATGTTGCATTGTAAAATTCGAAGATACCCCCTGAGGATTTTTTTTCAACGTCTCTAGCTCCTCATCTTTTTCATAATATACGCCAGTAAAATGATTCATTAGAGCTCCTGCATCATTTTTAGCGTACTCAAGTTTAAATTTCCGAACATTAGTTTTAATGTTTATAGGCTTATCTAAAACGGAGTCATAAAAGAGGTTGCCAGTACTCTTATATCGAAGAAATTTTCTAAAGTTATCGTCCATCGCATTAATGGAAAAAAAACTTAGTGCCTCTAAAATATTTGATTTGCCAGCATTAGGTTCTCCGATAAATACGTTTAAACGATTTGTCTTTATCTTTAAATCTTTAATTGACTTGTAATTTTGGATATGTAGGTCTTTAATATGCATATTATAAAGATAGTAAAAGTCTGTAAATCTGGGAATTAGATAATATCTGTAATCTTTCTTTTTAATCTTCAATACAAAAATAAGTTGGGAGAATTGTGTAATCACTAGTCCAATTCGGGATAAACTCAGGGTTGTCAATATAATGTTCAAGTCTTAAAAATTATATTATATACAATTCAGGAACTCAATTTCTGGAGCCATGCTTAAAGCACTATGATACCTATCGCGCATAAGTGGCAAGGTGTTAATTTTGTACATTGTTCAATTAATATAATCCAAGATAAAATATGATCAAAAACTTTGGTATAGACTATGGTGTAAAACCTCGTATGATCATAGTTTCTGATGAGTCTTTCACAGAATATTTTGATAAGGGAAAATGTATCGGGATGATTTATGTCAATTGTCCTGACAGTACGGGGAAACTGGTGCCGACTGAAATCGGATTCAATTTCGAGGTGGAAGAATATGCAAGGCAGTTTATGATAACACTGGTGAGGTGGGTAGAGCAATCGGGTGACGATGAAAATGCCGTGCAGATGGAATTTATCGACATGAAAAACGGCGATTACATGGTTGCCTTTGCGCAAGATAAAGAGTTATTCTGTAAGCGGATGCTGCCTGATATGCTGGAAGATAGGGTTGATCCCATCTTATTCTTTTTTTACAAAGGCAAAACAATGCAGACAGGTAGAAACTACGCCCAGTTCAAACAGAATTACGTGCAGGGAAGGCGTATCATCGTCCGCGCATTTGTTGGAATAGGGGTAGGTACGGAAGAAAAAATACTGTCACCCTATTTTATCAAATCTTCTTTTCAGTTTTCAAAGGAAGAGAATTTACCACCAGACTCTATTGCGCATTTGCTTCTGGCAAAAAAAGACAAACCGCTTAGCAAGAACAGCATAAAAAGAAAAACACCTGTTAATCACGAGGCCATTGCCGCAAGACGCGGACAGGAATTGTCTTATTTCTTTCCCGTAACCATAGACCGGATCGACCGTCAGGGATGGCTTAGGGAAGTGATGAAAACCATTCCTCCGCATTTCAGCCAACAGCAGATACAACAGGCAATCTGTAATATCATATTAACCGAAAGGCTCAAACAGGAAAGCAGCGAATTGAAAACCGATGGTCCCGGCCACGACATGAATCTTCTTAGGTACCTGTTGGAAACCATTGAATCATTCGACAGCTATTTTCCATTGGATGACTTTTTTACTAAGCCGTTGATTAAACAACAACTTAAAAGAGACAAAGATTATTTAACCGATTATTTATTCAAACAATGATGACATCTTTATTTGCCGCGTTGACGAGCTTTTTCCTCGCACACAAAGGAGACATCGCAGCCAAGATGGTTGCAAGTGCAGGCTATGACCTAGTCAAGAAAGCTTTGAATTTCAAACCGCTTATTCAGAAACTAAAAGGGTTCTTCCAAAAAGAAAGCGATAGCGAAAACTTTGTACGTGCTATCTGCGACAGCACACTGCCCAAAGATAGCAATGCAGTAAATGCGTTGGAACAGAATTACCGGCGACTGACTGGCACGGCCATGCCAGAAGAATTGTTATCCGTATTGCGTGAATGGTTTGAAGAAAACCAGGATGCTATCGCACAAATCAACTCAGTTCATATAGAACAATCATCAGGAATAACTGTCGGTGTACAGAACGCGAAAGGGAATATTATCAACGTCACAGGAGATTATAACATACATGAGCCGAAAAAAGAAAATTGATGTGCAGCAGTCCGAACGTGATATTGTAAATGTCGCCGGTAATCTCAACCTGAATGGAGGCACCCTGCAGGTCGATAGATTATTTGTCAGCGACCAGGACCAATTGGACGGGAAGATACAGCAAGCGGAACAGCAGACCCTTTCCTTGCAGTATTCTATTTCTTATTTCGAGGCTGTCCGGAAAAATTTCGCTAACAAACCCTTATTGGAACGTGCCTTGCTCGATAATCTTTGGAAACAGGTTAATGAACACCGCCAGATGCTTCTTATGGGTCAACCAGGTGCAGGAAAGACCTGTTGCTTTCTACAATTATCGAAATATTGTTCTCCTGTTTACATTTCATTACGTGACCGCAACCCGGTTTTTCTGCTGGGGTACTTAATCAATAAGATCAGGATAAGCCGAAACGAGTCGCTGATTAAAATTCAGGATATAGAAACCGGTCTGATGATCCTTGAAACTGAATTGCAGGAAAGTAAAACCGTTTTTTTTATAGATGATCTCGAAGTAGATTACTCTTTTGCCATGCGACTCATGGCGCTGAACAAAGGTGACAACCTGTTCCTGTATGCATCGCGCAATGAGAAAGAATTAGAACCTTCGGGTATTCATCCTTTCCGCCTCCCTGCATTAAGCCAGGAAGAAGCAAAGGCATTTTTACAACTACAGGGAATAACGTTGAATGTATTGGAGTTTACGGAACTCTACCAAGCCTCAGCAGGCAACCCGTTGTATTTATTCTATTTCAGCAAATTCCAGGTCAAACCCTTACCCCCCGATATACAAAGCTATCACCAATCCATATGGACTCGGCTGGATCAACAGGCTAAGGAATGCCTGATCTTTTGCAGTCTCTCTTATCAGCCTTTGTTGGTGGAAAATTTGGCAAAGCTGTGGAATGAAACGCCTATCGCTGTAGTGGATCGGATGGCGGCTTTTTCCGGTTTGCTGACTAACCAAGACGGCAACCTTACGGTATTTCATCCTGTCTTCAGGGAATTTATTCTGGAGCGGATTGAGAACGATGGGCTGGCATCCGCTTACAAAAAGCAGTTGGCTGAGTTTTACCTGTCTGGTAATAACTACCTAAATGCAGCCGTGCTGTTGGTAAACGAAAATCCTGCGAAGTTCAACGAGTTTGGAGAATCCTGTATTGCATCCGTTATTTCATTCGGTGATCTGCAATTGGCGATACGCTTTATTGAAACGTTGCTCAAATTTCCCAAGGCTGGTTTTTGGGAAGGCTATCTCCGCTACCACCTAGCTTACGTTTACAGGTATCTCTACCGGGAGCAGGAAGCCTGCGAAGAACTGGAAAAAGCGATTGCACTCTTTGGCAAACTGCGTAACAAAAAATGGCTATTGACTGCACAGATGATAAAGGCCATGAACCTCGTGGAAAGTGGTGAAAAAGAAGAAGGATTGCAGTTGGCGGATTTGATCATGGCGAAAACAACGAAGTATGGAGATGCTTTCCATGCGCGCTCCCTAGTGAACCTGACCAAGATTTATATGGATCTGAGCGAGTTTAACAAGGCCGCTGATGCAGGCAAACAAGCTTTCGATCTTTTTGAACAAATGAATGAACCTGCTGGTATGATTGCCAGTCTCGCCAATCTTGCTTCGTCACTTGCACAGTTGGACGATCACCAGGATCTGGCTGAGAAGTACGCATTAAAGATCTTATCATTGCCGGACGATGTAGCTGAATTCGGATTGCGCATGATCGCCCTAAACATACTTACTTCCATTAATCGTAAGAAAAAGGATTTTATTACCGCAAAACAGTATGGTGAAGAGGCAATCCGCTTATGCAAACAACACCAGTTGCCTGATAAAGTGATTCTGAACTTGATAAATTACGGCAATATTGTCCGCGATGAAGGCGATTTGGAAGGCGCGGTAAAAATATATGATGAAGCACTCGTGCTGATAAATGAAATCAAACTGAAGAAAGAGGAATCAAGGATATATTGGATATTAACTTCGCTTTACAGGCAGAAAGAAGAAATGGAACTTAGCCTCGTAAATGCAGACAAAGCCATTGCCGCTGCGCAACAGGCGAACCACACGTATGGGATGGCACATGCCTGGGAAGAAAAGGCAAGAACGCTGTATGTAATGGACAGGGATGCGGAAGCGGCGGATGCGTATGAAAAAAGCGGTCGTATATTCTCCTCCATTGCGCAATTCTCAAAAGATGCCCGGCAATGCTTTCTACAGGCCATTGATATTTATTTTAAAACAGGTAACTTGGAAAGAGGCAACCAGTTGCTGACTGAATCGATCAGAGATCGCCCGCAGGATAATGTAGGTGAACTCGAAGACCTGATGATGGATGATGGCCCGCACAACGATCCTGCTACGATTCACAACAGTTTTTTGCAACTGGCAAAGAAATACCAATCGGAAAACTTTAGTGAAAATGCCATCCGTAAATTCTTGGTATACGCGAGTTATTGTCATAGGAATCCATCAACCTGCTCGCCTTCGCGTTCTCGGCGCTGATCG
>JBDTPD010000165.1:0-7992 GCA_039932855.1 Chitinophagaceae bacterium
TCATGGGTGTACTACGGTTGCTCTTTTCACTGGTTCCTGTATATTTCCAACCGGTTATATAGATACTTATACAGGAACATCCTATTATCCTATGGCTTCTTTAAATGGAAGTCCTGTTGCATATCCAACGGTAAAAATTTACCAGGGGGATTCGTTACAAAACATTGGTAAAAGTATTTACAAATACACGCCTTATCCTGATAGCGTTTATGCGGGGTTCAGCTCAAGTGGCTCTGGGAATATTGTAAAGCCGATTTCTGTCAGCTGGAAAAATGGCGAACCAATATGGGAAGGTCATTATAGAAATGACGGGGGGAATGTATATACGCTCGTGCAGGAAACTACAAACACTTATACCATCATTGGCAGGAAAGCTGGTATTGGAAGTGCAATCAGTTATTTCAGCGAACCGATGGGATTTAATTTCGATAGTCCTTCACTACGTATGGATGGACATGTGCAAGGGGGCTCTAGTCCATGTGGTGCTTTGATATGGGAGCAATGGCATTTTTCCTGGGTTGATTATCCCATTTCCACTGGCAGCAAACTTTTAACACAATCAGTAACTAACAATTACGCTCCTGATGGTATTGCCAAAGTTCAAAGTACCACTAATTATTATTACGACAATACAGATCTCAAGCATGTATTTCCAACACGCATTCAAACCACTACCAGTACGGGCGATACAAGGCTGAAGCAAATCAGTTATCCTCAGGATATGGTAAATGCCGGCACAGATCCGACTGGTATTTATGCTTCGATGGTTGCTGCAAATATGGTCAGTCCATCGATCGTCGTTACTGATTCAAAGAATGCGGTTCAACTTTTAAAAACAAAAACCAACTATGCACTTTTTAACAGCAGCCTGATTGAGCCTCAATCTTTAGAGGTTCAAAACAAATCAAACGCTTCGGAAATAAGATTACAATATCTGAGTTATGATAGCAAAGGCAATGCGCAGACAATAACGAAAGATGATGGTCCAAAAGCTTGTTACCAATGGGGATATAAAGGTGCGTATCCTGTTGCTATGGCTCTTAATACAACAAGCAACGATATATTTTACGAAAGCTTTGAAGATGGAAACGGAAATAGCACAATAGAAGATAGCAAGACCGGCCATTTTAGTCATACTGCCTCATATTCGAAAGCATTAACCGGTTTGGATAATGGCTCTTATACATTAACCTACTGGCAAAAAAGCAGTAATGCATGGACGCAGACCACAACGCCTGTTACTGTCGCCGGCGGTACATATACAATCAGTCTCAATGCACAAATTGATGATGTGTGTTTCTATTCGGCTACTGCACAATTAACTACTTACCGGTATGATCCATTGATTGGAGTGACTTCGCAAACTGATCCGAATGGTATCATCACTTATTACTATTACGACGCGTTTAACCGGCTTGCATTTATAAGGGATAAAGATTACAACGTGATCAAGAAATTCTGTTACAATTATGCAGGTCAAACGGAAAATTGTAACACAGCTACTTTCTCAAATATTGTTAAGAGCGGTTCTTATACGCGAAATAATTGTTCGGCTGGTATAGGATCCACGGTCACCTATACAGTGGCTGCCGGAACTTATACTTCCTTAATTAGCCAGGCTGATGCAGATCAACAGGCGCAGAATGATGTCAATGCCAATGGACAGAACTATGCGAATACCAATGGAGGATGTACCGTGAGTTGTTCATTTAGTGCATTGTCGGGTTTTGGTATTGGAACTAATAGCATCAGTACTACCAGCGGCACTACTACGTTTAGCCTTGTATTGCAGCCGTCCAGCACGATGATTCTCGGCACAGAGTATATGGCAGTCACTATCAGTACGGGATGCAGGCCAACTGCTAACCGCACGATGTCATTGTTTAATGGGAGCCGAACTTTTTTTGTTACCATTTATGCCGCTACAGGACAGATGGGTGTGAGAGCTATCAGCGGTGGCAATGTTCCCGGAGGTACCGCTATCACGTTTGCAAACACTTACGCACAATAAGTATAATTCTAAAAAATGAAGTTTCGTCATCGCAAATATTCAGACACATGAACTCAAAATCTTTATTACCGGTTGCAAGCCTATTGATGCTATTGTGTATTCAAACAACAAGCTTTGCGCAGTCGCCACGAACGGTTCCTGCTGTATATGCCGGTGGATTACAAGTCAGCTATGTGCGCACCTGGGATGCTACTGCACCGGAACAAAATCCTAATACATTAATGAGTCGTCCATTAAAAGATGTAAAGATGAAGACGCAGTATGTGGATGGATTAGGCAGGCCATTGCAGGCAGTAGTAAAACAAGGTTCGTTTGAAACAGGCGGAACAGCTACTGATTTAGTATCTGCTAATGTGTATGATGAGTATTCAAGAGAACTATTCAAATATCTTTCATTCGTTGCTAATAATACCGGAGGTAATACATCCATTACTGATGGATTGCTTAAATCAAATCCATTCCAGGAACAAGAGGCATTTTACAATGATCCCACCGGTGTGTTAAAGAACCAGGGCGAAACATTTTATTACGGGCAGACAAATTTCGAACCATCTCCATTGAACCGTGTCACAGAAAATTTTGCACCCGGAAACAGTTGGACAGGTACTTCATGGGATGCTACTCTCAGCAATCATCATTCTCTTAAGACAAATTATTGGGTTAATACGGCTACTGATGATGTAAAGATCTGGGCAGTGACTGATGTGGCAAATAGTTTTGGCACCTATGCGATCACTGGTGCTTATGCTGCAGGAGCATTAGTAAAAACGGTGTCAGTAGATGAAAAGAATAATCAGGTGGAAGAATTCAAAGATGTTGAAGGAAAAGTTATTTTAAAGAAAATACAATTAAGTGCAACCGCAGATGCAGGCACCGGTAGCGGATACACTGGTTGGCTTTCTACTTATTACATCTACGATGATTTCAATAGGCTGCGTTGTGTGGTGCAACCAAAAGGAGTAGAGGTACTGGCAACAAATAGTTGGGTATTATCCAGCTTACTGAATGAGCAGTGTTTTCGGTATGAATATGACATCAGAAGCAGAATGATACGGAAAAAGGTACCCGGTGCTGCTGAAGTTGATATGGTGTATGATGCGAGGGATAGAATGGTGATGATGCAGGACGGCAATCTTTCTGCCATAGGAAAATGGCTGATCACAAAATATGATAACCTTAACCGCCCTGTCGAGACAGGACTTCTTACTGATGCTACTTCTTTTACTACTCAACTAAGCAATGCTTATAGCAGTACTAGTTATCCAATTACAACGAGCGGGTATGAACAATTAACAGTTATTCATTATGATGATTACACGGGATTACCTGCGGGTCTTTCATCATCATTGCTCACAACATGGAACAGTTATTTTTCTGCTACCGATAATAGCAACTGGCCCTATCCCCAAATGCCAACTGCAGTCAGTGTGACTAAAAATATGATAACATGGACACAGACAAAAATATTGGGCAGTAGTCCCGCTAAGTTCATTTCAACAGTATCGATCTATGATGATAAAGGAAGGATGATACAGATACAAAGTATTAATATCACCGGCGGTACCGATGTAATGACAAACCAATATGCCTGGAACGGTCTGCCGCTGGTAACGGTGCAGGTGCAGCAAAAAAGTGGTAGTAATGCGCAGACATCTACCATCGTGTCACAACTTACCTATGATGATCTTGAAAGATTGGTGAAAACGGAAAAGAAAGTTGCTAATACGCTTGTGAACAGTGGTGCAATGCCCGGTTCTTTTAAAACTACCACTCAGTCACAATATGATAAATTGGGGCAATTGAAAACAAAAACATTGTCACCAACGGGAGGTAGTGGCGGTGGGCCAATTGAAACACTTAACTATGATTATAATATCAGGGGTTGGATGCTGGGAATGAATCGTGATTTTGCTAAAGATGTCAACAGTGCCAATTGGTTTGGATTCGATCTTGGTTACGACAAGGCTAACAATAACATTATAGGTAGCCAAACCTATAGCAACCCGCAGTACAATGGAAACATTGAAGGTATGGTTTGGAAAAGTAAAGGCGATAACGAAAAAAGAAAATACGATTTTACTTATGATGCCGTCAACAGGTTGACTGCCGCAGATTTTAATCAATATACTAGCAGTAGTTTTAATAAAACAGCAGGTATAGATTTTAGTGTAGGTAATCTGAGTTTTGATGCCAATGGAAATATCCTGACCATGAACCAGGCTGGTTTAAAACCGGGAGTGGGATCATCCACCATCGATCAGCTTTCTTATACATACCAATCAAACAGCAACAAGCTGCAAGCTGTAACAGATGCCGTAAATGATAATGCCAGCAAATTGGGTGATTTCAAATATGATGCCCTAACGAAAACATCAACTGACTATACTTACGATGTAAATGGTAACATGAACCTCGATAATAATAAAAAGATCAGTTCCATTACTTACAATCATTTGAATCTGCCTTTAGTGATCACTATTACCGGTAAGGGCACAATAACCTATGTATATGATGCGGCGGGAATCAAAACTCAAAAGATAACCAGCGAAACCGGAGCAACGGTTACGCTTAACGCCACTAATTACACTTCTGATATTCTTACCACCACCACTTATCTTTCAGGACTCGTGTATGAGTCAAAATCATATAGCAATCCTGCGCTTAGTTCATTAAATTATCCTGATGTACTCCAATTTATTCCTCAGGAAGAGGGAAGGATTAGGTTCAGTGTGGCTGATATTAGTTTGTACTATGATTATTTCCTGAAAGATCATCTTGGAAATGTAAGAATGATATTAACAGAAGAACTGAAAACAAATGCTTATCCGGCTGCCACGCTGGAGCCTGCGACAATTGCGAACGAAAGCCTTTACTATGGCAATCTTTCCAATACTCAGTTTATAAAGCCAGCCTGGTTCAGTGATCCGATGTATCCTTCAAACACCACAGTAGCCCAGGTTAAAAATGCTACCGGTGTGCAGAAAGTGGGTCCGAATATGTTATTGAAAGTAATGGCCGGCGATTCATATAACATCAGGGTAGCAAGCGGCTGGAGCAGTGCAAGCAGTGCCACGAATGTGAGTACAGATGTATTGAATGATCTATTTAGTTTAATGAGTGGGGGAGTAGCGGCCATCAGCGGTGGGAAAGTTACGCAAACTCAATTATTTAATACCAGTAGTGGATTGAATGCAGGCCTGACCAGTTTTCTGAGTACACAGACTACATCCGGCACCAAGCCAAAAGCATATATAAACTGGATTTTATTGGATGAACAATTTAAGATTGCAAAAGATGCATCAGGGAATATCATTGCAAGCGGATATAGTGGGTTTGAACAAGTTGGAGCGAGTGGTAGCACGACAATACATACGCAGACTGGTTTAACAGTTGCTAAGAGCGGTTATTTGTATATTTATACCAGCAATGAGGCTACCAATATTGATGTGTTCTTTGATAATTTGCAGGTGACGCATGTGAGAGGTCCGTTGACAGAAGAAACGCATTACTATCCTTTCGGTCTGACAATGAAGGGGATTAGCTCAAAATCACTTGGATTTGGAGGTTCTGAAAATAAGTATCAATTCGGAGGCAAGGAAAAGCAATCAAACGAATTTAATGATGGATCAGGGTTAGAAGAATATGATTACGGAGCAAGGATGTACGATCCTCAAATAGGAAGATGGCATTCGACTGATCCAATGAGTGAACTGTCAAGAAGATTATCTCCCTATAATTTTGCCTTCAATAATCCTTTACGATATATCGATCCGGATGGAATGTGGGCCTTTGATGCCAATGGAAATGCCCATACAAATGATCCCCTGGAGATAGAAGCTTTCATCAGACAGTTGCAAAACAGTAGTCAAGGCAATGATGATGATGACAAGCAGAAACAAAAAACAAAAGGACAGGAAATTGCGGAACTTGCAAAATCAAAAGTGGGTTCACATGAATGGGATGCAGATAAAGAAAAGGATAATTTTGCAGAAGGTACAAATAAGTGTAACAAATTTGTTTATGATATACTTAAACAAGTGGGCGCAAGCCCAGGGACTCCAAACGGTAATCCTATAAAGAAATTTTTTGGTGGTCAGGGGTCGCCACCTACTGCAAAACAATGGGCAGATCCTAATTATGCAATTCCTAACTGGAGAGTATTGCAACCAGGAGAAAGTCCGGAACCAGGAGATGTTGTTGCGCAGCAAATAGATTATACTGATGCTACAGGCCATGTCGGAATTGTAGTTGCTAACGGACAAACTGTAAGTCAGGAGAGCGAACCACAGGAAATTGTAGGGCAAGGTAATTTTGGATTTAGGGCAGATAATGATATGAGTCATGATGGGCGTGGACATAGATCCGATGTTGTTTTTAGAAGATATGTCCCACCTGCGGCGATACTGCCAGCACATTCGGATAATCTCGGAAAACCTCCGGCTATTATTCCAAGAAAACCGTAAATTTTTTTTATGAAATTCGTGTTACAGAGATTTTTAACTGGTATTTTTTATGTTAGCTTTTTCATTGGTTGTTCCGGCACTGACTCAGGACAGGCAAGCATAAAAAATAACGGAAACAAATTAAAGATGGGTTCTAATTATTCAACGGTCGACTATACTGCAACCATATTGCAGATAGATAAAAAAAGTGAAAACAGTGGAACATGGGAAACGCTTTTTACTGATAAAGAATTTATAGATATATACGAGCATAGTTCCAGTTATATAGATAGCGCTATACGTTTTCTGACCGATGAAAAGTATTCTCTCCATCAAAAGACAGTTTGTATTTATTCAATGCAACGGGCTAAACTTGAAGATTACGTACTCATCCTTGAACAATGCGCAAACTTATTCGAAAAAGAAAAAATACCTGAACTTCTCCTGAAAAGAGCGATCAGTCCGACTTTTGGTAAGAAAAGACCCGTCATTGAAAATTATAATGATGCAAATGTTAAACGAATTCTAGAAAGTATAAAAGGTGACGGAAAAGTATCACAGGAATTTAAAACAACTATTGAGAAAATTTTATCAGGAGAATATTGGAATAACATAAAGGATTCTCTGGAATAAACTATGTTAAACAAATAGAAAATCATCTTTCAGCATCTACCTGATCGAACTATACCCCCCATCTACTAAAATTTCCGCAGCATGTATATACGAAGAATCATCAGACGCCAGGAAGCTGACCACCTTTGCTACTTCTGAAGCATCAGCAAATCTTTTAAAAGGAAGCATCGGAGTTATATATTCTTTGGTGGCAGTAATCTGCTCCTGTGTCATACCAGTTTTATTAAATCCATCAGTAATAGTGTAACCGGGACTTACTGCATTCACGCGGATTTTTCTTGCCGTTAATTCCGATGCAAATGTTTTTACCATGGAACTAAGCGAATTTTTTGCAGCGGAGTAAACAGAAGTGAGCTGACTTCCATATTCTGTAACTACCGATGTGTTTAAGATAATAGAACTATGCTCATTCATTAATGAAAGTAATTGTTGGATGGTAAAAAAAGTTCCTTTGACTATTACATTAAATAATTCATCAAACATGTTTTCTGAAACAGCTTCGATAGGTGCGAATTTGCCATAGCCTGCATTAGCAAACAAAATATCGATACCTGGAGTGAAGTGAAGCACCTGTTCTTTTAATTCCAGAACATCTTTCATATTGCCTGCATCGGAAACAATGCCATAAGAAGCCGGACCAAGAATTTTCATAGTTTCATCTACTGTATTCTTATATCTGCCAGTAATAATGACGCTTGCTCCTTGCTCAATAAAATCTTTTGCTGTAGCTAAACCAATGCCGCTGGTTCCACCTGAGATAAATGCCGATTTGCCGTTTAATTTTTTCATATATTTTTTTGTATGGCAAAAATGCTTGTTATAGTAATTGATTAAAACCCGAATCTTGCTCTTTTCGCCAGGCCTGTATTGTTGAGAATGATAAAGGGTACTCACAATAGTTGTTAG
>JBDTPD010000166.1:0-7983 GCA_039932855.1 Chitinophagaceae bacterium
GCCGGTTATTTTGGGTGACGGAACACTGTTTTTTGATCATATCGGACAAGAACAAGCATTGCACCTGAAAGACGTAACAGCCTACAAAAACGGAATGGTGGAACTGTGTTACGAAATAATAAAATAGCAGGATCCAATGTTATCGGCTACTCTGCTCTGTCAACTAAAAGTTATTTTTAATTTGTTTTTGTGTCTCCTTTTTTTGTAAACTTTTTTCGGAAAAATTTACGGATACTATATATTAAACTCATCGTAACACACATTGGGCAAACACCAAACCTGAAAAATATTACTGCAATTTTTTTATACCAGGGTAAATTTGCGGGAATAATAGGGCAACTTATTCCGTCTCCTTCAAATTCTTTAATGCCCCAAATATTAATTGACTCTTTCATTAGAAATTATTTTTGTTATCCATAAAAATGATAGATACAAATTGTCACTAAAGCAATTGAAACAACACAAAGGATGATTTTTGTTCTCTTAGTCATAATTTTCATTTTAATAAGTTGTCAATAGTAGTTTTCATTTCTTCATCACTAATTGCGATGCTAACCTGTTTTAATTGTTTATGGGTTACAGGGCTAATAAAGGTTACAACTCCTGAAGGCAAAGACTTACTTGTTTTACCTTTTGCTAATCCACAAGATTGAAGCATTTTGCCCATACCTTTTCGGTTTACAGAATAAACAGCCTTGTACACACCTGCATTTTTTAAAACCGTGTTAGATGTAGCAACGGTAGTGTCGTTTGTTAAGTCGTTCATTAAAATGGTTACACCTTTAGTAGCATATGGCATTAAGTTGGCACCAAAACGTTCTCCATTTGCTTTGCAAACCATACACCAATTTGCCCTGTTTACTACGGCAATAAGTTTTGGATTTCCATTTTGCGCATTTGCAATAAAACTTGTTGCCAATAATATTATGGCAAATAATAGTTTTACTTTTTTCATTTTCATTTATTTTTTGTTCCAGTATTTAATACCAAAACATTAAATCAATCACCCAACTAATCGATTAATATTTTGATTTAAGCCGAAATAGAAAAATGAAAATGTGTAGTGGTAATTAAAGAACAACGTACTGTCAGGCCCCTGGTTCTTTATCTTTTTGTTTCTTTACTTGTTGTATGCACTTGTACTGCTGGTTTGCAGCGGTATGCTTATTTTTCCAGCCTAACTTTTTCATCAGGCTGTCTATAGGCTCATTGTAAAAGAAAATAGCTTTTAAAATTTTTTGGCAATGGTCCGTAATTTTTGAAAGCCAGGAATTGAGTTTTTCTTCTTTCGTTTTTCCAGGTTGAGTTTCTACGAAAAATGTTTCTGTTTCTTGCTGATATTTTTCAAAGCTTGCAACTGGTAAAAGTTTATTATCTCTTAAACGTTTCATCCACAAGTTCTTTGAAATGGCAAACAAATATGTTTTTAGTGACGAGGTAAGTATAAAGTCTGGCTGTCTTACCTTTTGCAGTAATACAATAATAGATTCCTGGAAAATATCTTCTGCGTCTTCTGTATTGCCGTAGTTTTTAGCAATATGTGCCGCAATGGAAGGAAAGTAAAGCTTATAAAGTATCTCAAACGAAGTATTGTCTTCGTCCTTAAGTCTGTCAAGAAGGGAATTATCTGATATAGTTTGCATCACTTTAAAAAAACAGTTAATAGTTTATACCCAAATATTGATCTTATCACCCTGATTTCAAAAATATATTTTTAAACCGGTTCCCGGTGTTAGTCCGTGATAAGGCGTTTATCATTTTACGTTTGCTACGCCAGGAAAATTTTTAATACTAATATTTTTCTTTTCGTAGCTTATCAAAAGACTTCCTGAAGTAACGCCTCGTCTTATCCACTTTGGCGGGATCGGTGCCAAGCTGGTATCTGTATTCAAATAAATTTCCATCTTTCCATCATTATTAAAATCATGCACCATGAATCCATAGACTTTTTTAAAATGATTCATTGAGTCAAGCATTGGAAAATCACTTACCAAATAGTCAAAATCCCTGACTATGCCTTCAGAACTTAATATAAGTCTCAGATGAAAATACAGGTGAGCGCCCCCATTACCTACGAAGTATAAACTATCTGGTTTTTTGTCTCCATCAAAATCCCAGTTGCATGAATAATTATGCGTTTGTCCCGAAGAATCGTAAGAATATTTAAGTGTTGGAAACAAGCTATCATACCTCTCTTTATAAGAATTGGCCAGGTGATCAGTTTGTGCTTCAAGGGTCATCGAAAGAATCCCACATATAAACGCGGTAAACAGAAGCTTCATAGTAGTTAGAATTTTGTAGGCAATAACATACTGATGCGACCCTTCTTAATTTCCACAGGACGACCTTTACTGGTCGCTACCCGCACTAAATCCCGATGAATGGGAGCTTTAAAAGCCCGACAGCGGTTTAGTTGATATCGAGATCAATGTCCAGGAAACCATGTTGGTCAACATTGGCATTTGCGGCATTAAAGATCATTCCTGACCGATATATTATTGAGTATAAATACAGTACCAAATCAAACCCAAACTTTAGCCGGAATAGAATATATTTAGTGCCTTATAAACACAAATTGTGACGACTTTCGGCCGATCTGTATTCTTACTGCTTGCGATATTTTCCATTGCCACCATCGATGTGCGGGCCCAGGTATGCCAGGGCAGTCTCGGTGATCCATTGGTGAATATCACCTTTGGTCATGGCACCAATCCTGGTCCACCATTAACAACAGCCCTCATCGGTTATCAATATTTTCCGAATGATTGTCCGAATGATGGTTTTTATACCGTCCGAAGCAATACTTCAAACTGCTTTAGCAGTTCATGGCATAACCTGGCCTCGGATCATACCGGCGATCCAAACGGTTACTTCATGCTGGTCAATGCCTCCTTTCAACCAGGTGTATTTTACCTGGATACGGTGAAAAATTTATGCACCGGTACCACTTACGAATTTGCAGCATGGATTGCGAATGTATTGAAGTCTTCTGCGTGTAATTCTTCCGGGATCCAACCAAACCTCACCTTTAGCATTGAAGGGACAGACGGCACCATACTTCAAACCTATAACACAGGAAATATTCCAAACCTGGGTGCACCTTCCTGGCAGCAATTTGGATTTTTCTTTGCCACACCTGTTGGCATATCCGATATCGTGTTGAGGATCGTTAATAATTCTCCCGGAGGATGCGGCAATGATCTTGCGCTTGATGATATCACCTTTCGCCCATGTGGTCCGCAGATAACTACCGAGATAGTTGGTAACCCCGCTACGGAGATAACGATTTGTGAAGGCACCAATCATTCATTTACATTAGGAGGTTCTTTATCGATGGGGTTTGTCAATCCCGAACTTCGCTGGCAGAAAAGTGTCGATGGAGGTCCATGGACAGATATAACCGGTTCCCCAAACAATCCTCTGTACGTACAGAATTTTCCGCCAACCACTCCTCCCGGCATTTATGGGTACAGGTTATCTGCTTCAGAAGCAGATAATATCGGTTCGTTGAAATGCAGGGTATCATCTCAATCAATCACAATAACTGTATCTCCGAAACCAGTAACTACTATCAGCAGCAATTCGCCACTATGTGAAAAAAATACCTTGACATTGTCTGCAAGTGGTGGCACCGGCTATCAATGGACAGGACCAAATGGTTTTACTGCGTCTACTGATATGGTGTCTATCACGAATGCCCTGGCATCGCAATCCGGGAAATATTATGTGTTGATAACAAAAGATGATTGCATACCACATCTCGATTCAGTCATTGCAACCGTAAATCCAAACCCGGTAGCAACAGTTCCATTTACGGTTGCACGCATCTGTGAAGGAGAAAGTGTGACATTAGAAAGTAGTGGCGGTGGTTCATATCTATGGATCCCAGCAGCAGGTTTATCATCCGCTATTATTGCTGATCCGGTGGCGAGACCAACTGATACCACTTTATATAAAGTAATTGTGACGAATCAATTTGATTGCCATGATACAGCAGCCATAACAGTCAATACAGTAGAAAAACCAAGAGCTGATGCAGGGCCTGATAAATACATTATCAAAGGAGGGTCAACACAGTTACTCGGTATTGCAACGGGACAGGGTATAGATTATTCATGGTCTCCTGCTTCATACATTGATAATGTATCATTAATGCAACCAACAGTTAATCCTCCGCAGGATATGAGTTACCTGTTGACAGTTGTTTCCAACGAAGGTTGTGGTACGTCCACTGATGTCGTACAGGTGTATGTATATCCTGATGTGTATGTACCCAATGCATTTTCTCCTAACAATGATGGAACCAATGATACCTGGTTCGTTCCTGCATTGAGAGCATATACTGATTATACTGTTTCTGTATTTAATCGATTTGGCCAGTTAATGTTTTACTCAAAAAACACTATTAAGCCATGGGACGGAACATATCACGGTATGCCACAACCTACCGGTGCGTATGTCTACATGATAGATATAAAAGAAGAGAAAAGAATATTGAAAGGGAGTTTGATCTTATTGCGATAGAAATAGTTGCAGGACAATTAATCTGATTGAGATCCCAATTAAGGAATAGAGCTACTCGTTATATACACTCCTGGCGCCAGTTGCCCGTTAGTCAGACTATCCGCTATTGGTTTTTTATGAATCATTATTCCTATTTGCGAATCTCCCCTGGTACCAATACCAAATTTTGTCTCCCATTTAAAGGCAAAGAAAGTAAGTGAATCATTGGAACTAACCGCCCAATAAATACTTTTGTTGAAGTTTTTAAGCAAGGTCAATGGCACATACAAGCTTGAAGTTCTATCCGGCTGAAGATCTTTTCTTGCAAAGGCAGAATCATACTCTATTGGAAGCCATGTATTGATATCACGAAAATATACTCGCACCGTAATAATTTTCCCAGAACTGGTTGATCTTTTTATAGTAATATCTTGTCCGTAAGTTTTGATAAACCTATTTAAGCTATCAGCAATCTCCTTATGTAAATCCGTGTTGGATTTATAATAGCTGGAAAGTTTTTCTTTATCAGTATTACAAGTAACTAATGAATAAACAGCTATCACAGTAATCAAACCGAACAATAAATAAATATTCCTTTTTCTCATTTTATATCTCTTACTGTTGAACTTAATATCGCTACGACGAAGTTTCTAAATTAAACTCTTTTGCAATAACGTAATAGTCATCGATGATCAACAGCTTATAAGATGCAGCTGAAATATCATTTTCAAAAGTTGTTGTTTTAATATCATTTGCCTCACAAACAGCAATAACAGCTTTTACTATCACATCAGGTCCGTTGATCAATAGTCCATTTCCTTCGGTCAGATTCTGTAGAAAATCAGCGAAAGAATAGTGTAAATTTTTATTCGTAATGTAATCTTCCCAGCTTCTCCAGTTCAATGTAATAATTTCAATTGCCTTTTTGATCTCTATCGCTAATTGTTTGGGATCAGCTGCCTTAGAATTAATATAGGCGGTAGAAGAAGGTTGATTATAATCTATCAGCAATGGATGATCATTAAATATCTTAACCAATCCCCTGACATGCTTTGCTAATTTGAATTCCTGTTTATCGATAAAATCAATCTGGTAGATACTGCCTTCGATTTCAAGTTCCACATCGGTGGTTTGATAAGATTGAATTGTTGCTATACGATCAGTAATATCTTCAATGTTCACAGAAGTTCAATTTTTGATACTATATCTGTAAAAATACAGATTAATACCCCTATACTTTGATTTCAGTTTGAGTATAGGCAATAAAAAACCGGAGCTCTACACTCCGGTCGTTCTACTTCTCTGCGTACTTATTGTTTGACGAACTGCGATTGTTTAAAGATCACACCGGTATTTAACTGAATAATATAAACTCCTGCAGGCAACTGCGCTACCGGAACGTTTATGATATTCACTCCTTCACTCAATGAAACGGATTTTGATAACAGCTTTTTCCCTGCCTGATCAAACAGGCTATAAACAGCCTGCTGTTTTTTTGTAAGCGTTACAGCAAGTGTTGCTTCATCTTTAACCGGGTTAGGATATACAATAAAAGAATTGTTTGTTTTATCAGTGATCACGGCAACAATATTAGAGAATGTAAACCTGCCATCTTTATCTACCATTTTCAACCGATAATAACTGATACCCTTAAGCGGAGCACGATCAATAAAACTATAGCTGTGTATGGCAGAAGAATTACCTGTTGCAGTTACTTGTCCCACTTCTATAAAATTATTATTGGTATTTTTTCTTTCTACAATAAAATGAGAACTATTTTCTTCACTGGCTGTGTTCCAGTTACAAGCAACTGAAGTGTTGACAGCATCAGGATCCTGCAGTTTCGCCGTAAATGAAACTAATTGTACCGGCAATGTTAAATTGAGAGAGAATGCAGCAAAGTTATTTCGCGGTTGTCCTCCTATGGAAGTAAAACCTCCTCCGGCATATAACCTGTTTCCATTTATAACAAATGTATTAACCGTACCATTCGCATCGGGGTTCCAGGTAGCAGTTGATGCTGTCGCATCAAGTGTACTCATTCTGTTTCTTGCCTGACCACCGATAGTGGTAAAATCTCCACCGGTATAATACGAGGTTCCGCTTACAGCGATTGTATTAACCGTATTATTTGCATTCGGATCCCAGGTAGTAGGCAATCCGGTAGCAAGATCAAAGGAAGCGATCCTGTTTCTTGTCTGACCACCTATCGTAGTAAATAATCCACCTGTATATAATGTACCGCCATCTGCAGTTAATGCAGTCAGCGTACCATTAGCATCAGGGTTCCAGGTAGTAGCTAATCCTGTAGCAGCATCTATAGCAGCGATCCTGTTTCTTGGTTGACCACCAATAGTTGTAAATGCACCTCCGGCATATACAGTGCCGGCACTGACAGCTAATGAAAAAATAGTATTGTTTGCATTCGGGTTCCAGGCGGTAAGCGCTTCTGTTGTTGCATCGAATGCCGCAAGCCTGCTTCTTGTCTGTCCTGCTAAGTTGGTAAAAAACCCTCCAATATATATGTTGTTGCCGTCTGTCACCATTGAGCGGACAAGGCTGCTTGCATTCGGGTTCCAGGAAGTAGCCAATGCCGTGGTAGCATCAAGTGCAGCCAGGTAATTTCTTAGCTGCCCTCCTATTATAGTAAACGCTCCTCCTGCATAGATCTTGCCGCCAATTGGAAGTATTGAATAAACAGTACTGTTTGCATTTGCGTTCCAGGGAAGTAGTTGTCCCGTAGTTGCATCCAGTGCAGCAATACAATTTCTTGGTTGACCACCTATGAGTTTATAATCTCCGGCTACATATACCGTACTGCCATTTATAGCAATTTCAAAAACAGTACTGTTTGCATTCGGATCCCAGGCAGTTGCCAATGCGGTGGTAGCATCAAGTTCAACGATCCTGTTTCTGTTCTGTCCACCTGCCATAGAGAAATCACCACCGACATACACTGAACTTCCGTTTACCTTAACATCAAAAACACGGGCATTGATATTCGGGTTCCAGGCAGTCGCTAATCCCGTAGTCGCATCAACGGCGGCCATATTCGTTCTTGTTTGTCCTCCCATTGTTGAAAAAACTCCGCCGGTATATACGGTGTTCCCGCTGAAAGCAATTGCAATTACACCATTCGCTGAATTAGCAACAGGCTGACCAGGGTTCCAGGCAGTAGCCAATCCGGTAACAGGATCCAGTGCCGCCATATAATTTCTCGCTTGTCCCCCGATATTGTTGAAACTTCCTCCGGCATAAACAAGACCACCGCCTATCGCAATTGAATTAACCACATTATCTGCACCAGGGTTCCAGGCGGTAGGGGCTCCGGTAACAGCATCCACTTCAGCAATATTAATTCTTGACTGGCCTCCAATTGTTGTAAACAGCCCTCCCATATATAATTTGCTTCCATTTATAGCAAGTGCCCAAACACTGGCAGTTGGAGCAATGCCATTAGCTGAAGGATTAAAGGAAGTC
>JBDTPD010000167.1:0-7974 GCA_039932855.1 Chitinophagaceae bacterium
CCTTCTCATTTTGAGAGGGTTTTTTATCATTTTGATAGGCCGGGGCTGATGCAGTATTCCTGCATTTTTCTATACAGGGTGGCAAGACCAATCTCAAGAAGACTGGCAGCCTTCGTTTTATTGCCGCCGGTATATTGAAGTATTTTTTCGATATGATGTTTTTCTACTGATGCGAGTGATAGCTCTTTTTGTGTCCCTGCACTTTGTTGCTGAATTTCATAAGGTAAATGTTCGGGAAGGATCTCTGTTCCTTCTACTAATATTGCAGCTCTTTCCATTACATTCTTTAATTCACGGATATTCCCTTTCCATTCGTATTGTTGTAAGAGCCTGATGACAGTACTGGCAATTTGCACTTCAGGTCTGTTTTCTTTTTCAAGAAGGCGATGCAGAAAAAAACCGGCCAATTCAGGAATGTCCTCCTTACGTTCACGCAAGGAAGGAAGTTCAATCATAAAAACGTTGATGCGGTAATACAGATCCTCACGAAAAAGTCCCGATGATATTTCTTTTCTTAAATCACGGTTGGTTGCAGCGATAATGCGAACATTGGCTTTGGAAATTTTAGTATCTCCCAGTTTGATAAATTCGCCGTTTTCCAGCACCCGTAGCAGCTTTGCCTGCAGATCAATATTTAACTCTCCTATTTCATCCAAAAATAAAGTACCGCCATCGGCCACTTCAATTAATCCTTTTTTATCTTTCATGGCACCAGTAAAAGCACCTGCCTTATGGCCGAATAATTCTCCTTCCAGTAATTCTTTGCTGAACGCGCTGCAATTAATAGCAACAAGCGGGTTATTTTTTCGCCTGCTGCTTTGATGAATGGCATTTGCAAAAACTTCTTTACCGGTACCCGTCTCTCCCAGCAACAATACCGTTGAATCAGTGCCAGCAATTTTTTGGGCAAGATCAATAGCTTTTTTTATCGCCTTGCTTTCCCCAATGATAGAAGCAAAATCAAGATTACTTTTTGTGTTAACCCTGACTGCCGACTTTTTTTGCAGTAACGCTTTATCAAGTGCCTGATGCAGGAGCGGGATGATCCTGTTATTATCATCTCCTTTTACGATATAATCAAATGCACCATTCTTCATGGCCTTTATTCCGTCCGCTATGTTTCCATACGCAGTTAATAAAATAACCTCAACAAATGGGTAATTGGTTTTGACTGTCTTTACAAATTCGACACCGTTGCCATCAGGAAGTCTTACATCACATAAAACCACGTCAACAGATTGATGTAACAACACTTCTGTGCCCGCTTTTACTGAATTTGCTTCTGTCACGGTGAATCCTTCCAATGATATTATTCTTGAAAGAAGTTTGCGGAGTTGTTCTTCGTCATCAATTATTAGTACAGTAGCAACCATAACCTAAATTACTATTTATTCGTCGATCCTTTTTAGTCGCAGCCGCGTAACGGGTCCCACGATAAGCGGGAATTTCTCTACTGTGACACTACTCGGATCAAGCCCGAATCCTTTTTCTTCCGACAGGCTGATATCCTTTAACCAAAAATGGAGTTTCATAATTACCCGTTCAAAAAATGGTAGTTCACTATCCTGGCTTATATACTTTTCCATGACCATGAACTGAAAATCTCCAACTATGTTAGTACTTGCCAGGCTTTCATAGCGACTGATAATATTAACTTCCTTGTTGGCGACGAGGTCTTCAACTACTTTACGGAACATCAGGTTAAGCCTTGGTTGTATCCGGAACCCTAAGCGGAATTCAACCCGGATTATATCGTTGGGGATAATATGCTCCACTTTATACTCACAGGTATAAGGATCATCCAGTGTATCCACATGAACAAACCAGTAAATGTCGGCCCGCTTTGGTTTCTTATTAAGAATGGAATAAATGATCTTATGTTCAATTTCATTACTGTTATCGGCACTTGTCAGAAACACAAGATGTGTTGAGTACTTGGGAACAGCGCGATCATTGCTTAACTCCTGTATTTTAGGAATATAATGCTCGAGCCTGACAAACTCCACATAACGGTTTTTAATTTTCCGTGCCCTAAACCAGGTGTAGGTCACAAGAAACAAAATGCCGGCAACGATCAAAGCAACATAGCCCCCGTGTGGAAATTTCTGAATATTGGCAAAAAGAAAACTTATTTCAATCGTTAAAAACACAACGAGGTATAAATAAATAAGAACCGTCCTTGTTCGCTTGAGGACAAGGTAATTCGAAAACAAAATAGAAGTGGCGATCATGCACAATGTTATGGCCAATCCATAAGCCGCTTCCATATTCGACGCCTTCTGAAAATATAATACGATACCGATACAACCAATGTACAATAACATATTAATGGCAGGGATATATAATTGCCCTCTTGCTTCTGTTGGATAGTTAATGCGAAGTTTTGGCCATAGGTTCAACCGCATGGCTTCACTGATAAGTGTAAATGAACCGGAAATCAAGGCCTGACTGGCAATGATTGCTGCTGCCGTAGCGATAGCAATACCAAAGTATAGGAACCAACCTGGCATCACTCCATAGAAAGGATTAAAACCTGCGTTGATCATGTCTGAAGTAATTACTTTTCCTCTATAATTACTTAACAACCACGCACCTTGTCCCAGGTAATTCATAATGAGGCAGGTTTTTACAAAGATCCAGGAGTAGCGTATATTCCATTTACCGCAATGGCCCAAATCAGAATACAATGCTTCGGCACCGGTAGTACAAAGAAAAACTCCGCCAAGTATATAAAACCCATGCGAATAACTTCCTAATAATTTTAATCCATAGTAAGGATTAAATGCTTTGAAAATTTGAAGGTCATCCTTTACATGAATTAGCCCCAGAATGGCAAGCATGATGAACCAACACGCCATGACAGGTCCGAAAAATTTACCGATGAAAGCTGTCCCGAACTGTTGTATAAAAAAAAGAATGGACAGTATACCGATAACTATATAAACGATAGTTGATTGAGTGATGGATGAAAGTACGGGCACTTGTTTCAGGCCTTCAACAGCCGAAGCTACAGAGATGGGCGGTGTAATCATACCGTCAGCCAGCAATGCGGCACCCCCGATCATGGCCGCAATAACCAGCCATCTCTTTCTCCGCCTTACGAGTGCAAATAAGGAAAAAATTCCACCTTCTCCCCGGTTATCAGCATTCAGTGTAAGGATGACATATTTGATAGTCGTCTGCAGGGTAAGCGTCCAGATAATAAGAGATAGTACACCCAGGACCAGTTCATTGGTGATAATTTTACCGCTGCTAACAGCATTTAATACGTAAAGTGGCGATGTGCCGATATCACCGTAGATAATTCCCAGAGCAATTAGAAGACCGGCAGCGGATACTTTATTGAAAGAAGACATTTAAGTATGATAAGTTGGAAAAACAAAAGTAGAGAGTGGATAATCAATAGCCGAAAAAAACAACCTCTTTAGAAAAATCTTTATAAAATCTTTATACGAAGTTTTCACTTGTTTATTCTTTCCTTATACCGGACAACCTACATTTGCGACATACATGAATAACAAGCAAAAGCAGTATTTCATCAGTGTAGGTCTTGTCTTACTGATGTCAGCCATTTGTTATGGTATTTCTTCCTGGCTGGGGTACAGGGTGGTTGCATTTATATTACTGCTAACCGTCTCGTTGATCGCTATATCTTTTGACATATTACCTGTACTGATTTCTGCTACATTGAGTGCATTTATATGGGATTTCTTTTTTATTCCACCACGTTTCAATTTTCATGTAGACAATACAGAGGACATCATTCTGCTGATTATGTATTTCGTTATTGCGATGATCAGCGCCGTACTTACTTATAAGATCAGGCTGGTCGAAAAAGCATCCAGGAAAAAGGAGGAAAAAGCAAATACGTTAAAACTATATGATACGCTATTAAATTCCCTTTCGCATGAATTGAAAACACCTATTGCTACGATTCTTGCAGCAACGGATAATATGCAATCAGGCAATGATAACCTCACTCAAGAAAACAAAGATGAATTGATCAATGAAATTTCAAAAGCGTCTTTACGACTCAATCAACAGGTAGAGAATTTATTGAGTATGTCAAGACTTGAATCAGGGTTTATTAAACCAAGAATTGATTGGTGTGACATCAACGAATTAGTGTATGATACGGTTAAAAAGATTGAGGAAAATAAAATAACACAAAAAATATCCATTACTATCAACCCCGATGTTCCGCTTGTTAAAACAGATAAATTATTACTGGGCCAGGCAATTTACAATTTGCTGAATAATGCAAGCCTGTATACAAAATCAAATAGCAAGATTAATATTACTGCGCTTGTTCATACTGATATCTTAGAGCTGATTATTGAAGATAATGGTGCGGGGTTTCCGGCCAATGAAATAGAAAACGTATTTGATAAGTTTTACCGCCTGAAATATAGTAAAGCCGGTGGAACAGGATTAGGCTTATCCATTGTGAAAGGTTTTATTGAAGCATTGAAGGGTAAGATCAGCCTGGAAAATATTTCAACAGGCGGAGCAAGATTTACTATTACATTACCAACCGAGACATCGTATTTAAAAGTGTTATCATGAACAAGGCAGAAATACTGATCATCGATGATGAAGAACAGATCCGGAGGATGCTTGAGATCACGTTGAAAACAAATAATTATTTGGTGACAGAAGCAGCTACAGGAAATGAAGGGCTTATTATGGCATCCAACCACCCGCCGGATCTCATACTGCTTGATTTAGGGTTACCAGATAAAAATGGGATGACTGTGTTGCAAGAGTTAAGAAAATGGCATACCGGCCCTATTATAATTCTTTCAGTTCAGAATAGTGAGGAAGTAATTATAGCAGCACTTGATAAAGGAGCCAACGACTATCTCTCTAAACCATTTCGCACTGGTGAATTGCTGGCACGAATCAGGTCAGCGTTAAGAAGTTCTGCAGCGGAGGAAAGCGATCCCATTATTAATTCGGAAGATTTACAAATTGATCTATTAACAAGAGCAGTAAAGAAAAAAGGTGAATTGGTCAAACTGACGAATACAGAATATAATCTACTTTCAATTTTTGCCAGAAATGATGGCAAAGTCCTGACGCACCAGTATCTTCTTCGGGCTGTATGGGGGCCGGGTTTTATCAATCAGTCACAATATCTGCGGGTGTTCATAGCGCAGATCCGTAAGAAGATCGAAGATGACCCAAACAGGCCGCAATATCTGCTTACAGAGTCAGGAGTGGGCTATAGGTTTATGAGCAACTCCATTCAATAAGAAATACCCTGATAAATTATTGGATAAAATTAAAGAAGCGTATCAGCAAAATTTATGATCATTAAATAAAAGCAGTAAGGTTATTTTACCGGGACAACCTGGAAAAATTTATCTTTTGTTCTCTTGTATTGAACCGGGTATCCATACACGGATAAGAGTTATTCCGACATCGGGCCAACCGGATGAAGAACGTTCAATGAAGTAAATAATCAGGTTGCATAAAAATATCTACCCCCACTTTTTTCGAAGCGTCCTGTTTTTTCTCCCAACCTGATCCGGAAAACAATGCCGTCAATTTCACTAACGTCTGATGGGAAGGGCCACTCAGGCGTTAGCTTCATAGTTTCACTCTTCAGCATTGGTAGTTTGCGTGCCTCCAGTTTCCGGAGAGCCTCATTTCTTTCAAAACCGGCGCCTAATTCCTCAAACTCTCCCCAGGCAATTACACTCTGCCAGTTAGAAAGATTGGTGGTACTATCTACTTCAAAACAAATTTTCGGATTTTTCCTCATTATATTTATTTTCATTCCTTCAAGCGTATGGCCGTAAATGTATTCGCCATCATATGCGTAGCTGATAGGCACTACATATGTTGTATCATCTGCATGACATCCTACACGACCGATAAATTGTTCGTGAATAAGTCCTTCGACTTCGTTGGTTGTTAATTTTCCAAACATAGTAATGTATTTAATTTCAAAGTAACGGGAAAATCATTGGCGCTTATATGACGTGGATCAAATGAACGGCTGAACTATGTCAGCAGTCCTTCTAGCCCAATACAGGTTTCAGGGCTTTAAGAAGAACATAGGATCCTTTATTGCAGCCCGCTAGTACTGATTCTGTATCTGTACTTTGCTCATAGCTGTTAAATAAGGTCTGGGTAAAAGACAAATGTTTAAACCCTGCCGCCTTTACCATTTCTTCAACTTCATTTACAGAGAAAAATCGCGCATCCTGGTAGAACACGCTATCGTTGTGATTACTTTCATAATAATTACCGATCAGACTACCCTTTACAATAAAGCCAATCAATAAACTACCTCCGTATCTCAATACTTTATATGCTTCAATAATGGAACGATCGGGCTTATCAAGGTAACTGATACAATCATTCATCAATACAACATCAAATTCAAGATCACCATAGGGAAGACTTTCTGCTTTACCTCTCCAGATGCTGACTCCACGTTCTTTAGCAACCGAGGCCATATTGATTGACGGTTCTATTCCTTCCGTGATATTAAGTTCTTTGGCAAAACGCCCGGTTGCAGCTCCTATCTCCAGGCTAACAATATTGTCTTTTACCGGCCATTGTTGTTTGATGGCGGCCAGTTCACTTTGAAAGATGCCCGGATGATGATCAAACCATGCATCATACTCAGCCACATGGCTATCAAAGGGAAGATTCTTTTCCATAATGAATTATTTACTCAAAGAAATCTGTTTTCCTATAGCATTTTATTGAGTTGCATCACAGTATACAATGATTATGCTCATGATGCTGGAGGCGTGTTCTTAGAAGTACTATCATCAATGAATTGAATATACCGATTCAAAAAAGATTACAACATTTAACGATTGCAATCAACTATTACCGCTGGCTCTATTGTCTTACAAAAAGTACCCAACTGTCGTTGTCAATATATCGCTGCTTACTTTAAAGTGTATAATAACGATACGATTCAACTGGCCATGCGTATGGTTGTCGGAAAGAACTGGACTCCTACGCCAACTCTCCTATCCTCATAATAATTACAGTGTACTGTCTTTTAACAAACACTCTTAGTATTCAAAATCAGCCATTTACAAAATGATACAAGAGCATTCCTGAGTAATATCATTGATACGATTGACAGCTATCATCGTTCGCAGGAAGCCATCTGAATATTTTTGTATTGTAGTCATTAACAAGCTATAACAGACAGTATGAGAAAGATTTGGTTCCTTTTAGCATTTATCCTTTCAGGATGCGCTTATTCCAAGATTACCTCTTCCTGGAAAAATCCAACAGCTGTGCAATCTCCTGCTGATCCGGTAATGGTAGTAGGCATCATGAAATATGAAGACAGTAGTCTTTGCAGAAAGATGGAACAGCGTTTTGCAGAAGAGCTCAGCAAACTGGGATACAACGCGATTTCTGCGCAGGCGGTATATGGACCTAATGCTTATAAAGACCTGAATGAAGAAGAAACATTTAAATTGGTTTATAAAAGAGGGATTGGTGCGGTTATAACAATAGAATTATTGGATAAAGTTAAAGAGGTGTATCAACAACCTTTATGGTCCTTTAATAATTCAAGGTGGAACTATCACACAGCAATGCCGGAAAAAGTTTACAATCCTGATTCGTATATCATTTTAACAGATTATCTATGGCAAAGTAATTTTTACGACATGGATGGCTTCCTTTTACTTTATTCAGTGCAAAGCACCAGCTCTGAACCAGGATCAGAAAAAAGCTTCGCTGTTACTTATGTACAGATGATTTTAAATGATATGGTAAGGAATGGCATGCTGCAAAAACATGTGAGAGCATTGAAAGCCTTTTAATCTATTAATTCTTAACGGCACCGAACTGTTTAAGTAGCATTTGCGAAAATGTAGTATCAGCTTTATGACTTTCAATTATTCTTTGTGCTGAACCCGGGATCTGGTCATCGGTATGAGTTATGATCCGGGAATCTTTTTTAATGGTAAAAATAAAATGAGTTTTAAA
>JBDTPD010000168.1:0-7932 GCA_039932855.1 Chitinophagaceae bacterium
TGTGGCGGCAGCTTTCAATATTTCAATATTCGGATCTGTTCCCTGCTGCTGATATTGCATATACATCATTCTGCGCTGATCTGCTTTTGCTTTTCTTTCTTCCGCTACGTTTGCATTGCCCAGTAATGGTGTGGTGCTGATATCTTCTACACGCACTACGTATACGCCTTGTACGCCTTCAATAGGAGATGTGATCTTTCCTTTGTTGGCAGGATTGAAAGAAGCGCCGAGTACTTTCGGCTCAGCTACTATTTTAGATTGTCTTGAGTTATCCAGGCGAAGACTATCATCTGTTTCTACAGGTACACCACCTAAAGCAGTTGCAGCAGCTTCGAGTGTAGTAGCTCCTGCCAATTTCTTAGACAGCACCTCAGCTTTTTTATGATTGCGCAGCTGACCCTCTACCATTGGTCTTGCATCGGCAACAGACATGGTTCCTTCCTTATTCACTTTCGTAACAACTGCTACTACTTCGTTTTCTCCTACACGTGTTGGACCAACCACATCGCCGAGATCAGCAGCAAAAATGGCTTTCACCATTTCTCTCGAATCTCCCATTTGCAATCTGTAATCGATCGGAGTGATGCCATCCTGGCTCAATCTGATAATTCCCTGTGTTTTTAATTTATCTGCGTTTGCATCAAAAGACTTGCGGTCACGGCTGCTTCCTGCAAATTGTGTAGCTGCATTATTTGCGGCTGCATCTGTTTCAGGACTTGCATCAATTGATTTTGCGAGATAGGCGATCTTATAATGAGGTTCTTCTTTTATAAAATTCAGGATCTCGATATAGTGCCAGCCAAATTGTGTTTTAATAACTTTCTTATCGCCGGGTTTACCATCGAATAAAATAAACTTACCAAACTCTGGCGCAAATCCTTCACCTTGTATTTGTCTTGATGAAAACGTCATTACCCCTTTCGTTTGCTGTGCTGCCTCATCAGTAGAGAACTTCATAGCTAATGAATCGAAAGGAGTTCCGTTTCTGATTGCCGTTGCAATACTATCTGCCAGGTGATGTGCTAATGAATCATCAAGCAGTGGTCTGCCTTGTCTGTCCTGTGTACCAAGTAATATGTGACGACACTTAACGGAATCAGGAAGAACTTTTGTCTCCAGCATTTTAGCCAATACATAACTACCGCCATCGGGGTAAGGACCAAACACACCATTGATTGGAAGTGATAAAATGGTATCCTTAAATCCAGCGCCCATTTGTGAATTGGCTGTTTTCAATTCACTTCCTGACAGATACATATCTGAATAAGGAATCGCACTTCCGGCGCGCACAAGCATATCCTGTGCTTCATGCGTAGTGTCAAATTCTGCTTTCTGATTTGTGATGTCGTTTAATGCTTTGGTTGTATCGCTGCCTGTAGGTTTAGCACTGAATGCTACATATGATATACTGCGATTTTCTGTTTGTTTGAATTGATCTTTGTGTTTATTGATAAAATCTTCGATTTCTTTATCGCTAACCGCAACTGAACTATCGGGAACATTAGTATATACTTGTCTTACAAAAGAAATTCTTGAAAGCTGACTGTTCTCTGCATTTTGTTTTTCTACCATCCATTTTGGATAGTTAATACTATTCATCAGCAGGCTCATGTATTTCTCATTCAATCTTCCTAATTCTGATTGAGCTACGATGGCATTAACTTCTGCTTTTTGTTCTGCAGTTCCTCTTGCCATCTGATCGATCTGTGCTTTCGCTTTCATGGCATCATAGATACCAGTCGCAGGATCTGTAAAGGCCTGTTGAAGTTGTTGCGGTGGTCTGCTGCCATATAATACATCACCTAATTCTCTTTTTCCTATCTGCAAACCAAGTTTTTCAACTTCGGCTTTTATTACCATCATACTTACTTCATCACTCCAGGCTCTTTGCAACGCTTCTTGTGTTACAGCTGCACCACTTGACCTGGATTGATCTTTCAGATAAGCTTCATATTGATTGACGCGCTGACGGAAAGCGGTGGCATTTATTTCCTTGCCATCTACTTTTCCTACAACATCGGACTGACTTCCACGAAGCAGGCTACCTCCATTTTCAAATGCAAGCATAACAATGAAAATGATCAGGGCGACGGCAATAATGATAGCCATCATCTTAGCATACTTTTCCTGGATCTGTTGAATAACTGACATAATATATTCAGGGTTTAAAAAACGGATGGCAAAAATATGGTTTTTGGGGATATGATGGGGAAATTTAGCACAGGAAAACCATCGCGGAGGCTCATTTTCAGGGGTTAGGGGTTATTCGTTTAAGGGTTTAGGGGTCAAAAGGTTTAAGGGTTAGCGGTAGGGGCTTGTGTTTTTGCTAAAAACGGCTACTTTTTAACCATTAAACCCTTAGACCCTTAAACGTTTTTTTAGCCCCGGACAACCTAAAACCCTCCCGCCCGCTGAGTTTAACCTGAATTTTTCTTTAAAAACTTCAGCCCTTCTCTTAAACTGACTATTTATTTCGAATAAATCCAATGCAAGACCGCAGAATCAAAAATCCAGAATGTAAAGGCTTACCAATAACCAGGCTTACTTTTATATTTTAGATTTTGCGGTCCTATATTTTACATTTTTATTATTTGTATGTCTGTTTATTGTTTGACACTCTCCATCTATTTCTCCCCATCACCATGTTAATGAGCAATAAAAGATGTGAATATCCTCGTGTGGAACGTGAATATGAAATGTAACTATTAGGAAACAATTTCTTAACAATGGGCCAAAACGTGGATACCGATAAGAACATTAAGAGTTATTAAGTAGCAATCCACAAGTTCTTTCTATTAAAATTTGGTAAATTTATCCAGACATGATTTTTGTAAATATGTGAATTAGAACCTTCAAATTCACTGCTGTCAACAAAACTAAATGTGGATTTCGATGTTTTTATTGTGGATAATGATGATATAAAATCTTTTCGTTAAATCTTATCCACGAATTCACACCTGTAATAATAATAAGCTTTTTTATAAAAATGTATTAATACTATTATTATAAACGGAAAGAAGGTTTTTAAAAAATGTTTTTGAAAAATCCGGAAAGGGAGTGGAATATTGCTACCCGTTCGAAACAAGCAAAACAGAATTCAGCATGATCACAGAAACCCTCGATATCGCAAAAGCCAATGTTGACCAACATGGTTTCCTGGACATTGACCTTGATCCGACCCTTGATCTGTTTGCCGAGATAGAGCGGTTGAAAAAAGAAAAAAATGCAATTCTGCTGGCGCACTACTACCAGGAGCCGGATATCCAGGACGTAGCTGACTATATCGGCGATAGTCTCGGACTCGCCCAGCAAGCAGAAAAGACAAAAGCTGACATGATCGTTTTTGCAGGTGTGCACTTCATGGCTGAAACAGCAAAAATTTTAAATCCAGGCAAAAAGGTAGTGATCCCGGATCTGAAAGCTGGTTGTTCACTAAGCGATAGCTGCCCACCCCCACTATTCAAAAAATTCAAAGAGCAACATCCTGACCATGTCGTGATCAGTTACATCAACTGCAGCGCGGGTATCAAGGCTCTCAGTGATGTGATCGTTACCAGCAGTAATGCACGTACGATCGTAGAAAGTTTTCCGAAAGATCAGAAGATTATTTTTGCTCCTGATAAAAATCTTGGCGGATATATCAACAAAGTTACTGGGAGGAATATGTTGTTGTGGAACGGCGCCTGTATGGTACACGAAATATTCAGTCTTGAAAAGATCAGTAAATTAAAAACAAGACACCCGAATGCAAAATTCATTGCGCACCCGGAATGTGAAGAGCCTGTATTGCGACTGGCAGATTATATCGGGTCCACTACTGGTTTATTAAAGTACACACAAACAGACGCTGCCAAAGAATTTATTGTAGCTACCGAAACAGGCATACTTCACCAGATGATGAAGGCTGCTCCTGATAAAACATTTATACCGGCACCTCCCAACAATAGTTGCGCATGTAATGATTGTCCTCACATGAAGCGCAATACGCTGGAAAAATTGTACCTCTGCATGCAGTATGAAACACCGGAGATCAATATGGATGAAGAACTCCGCCTGGCTGCGCGCAAACCAATTGACCGTATGCTGGAGATCAGTGCAAAGGCAGGATTATAATTACTTTTTATTCTATCCCTTATCATGATGGTAAAGCGATATTCCATTAATCTTGAAAGAGAAGATTTTTATCAATACCTCCTCGGTTTTCTTTGCCTCATTGTATATGCAGGATCTCTTTTATTTCCATTAATGGATAAAGACGCGGCGCATCACGCCAATATCGCGTTGAATATGCTGCAGCGTGATGATTATACAAGTCTTATCGATCGTCATACAGATTACCTGGATAAACCACATTTTCTTTTCTGGATATCGGCTATCAGTTTTAAAATCTTTGGGGTAAATACATTTGCTTACCGGTTACCAGCGGTGCTGTGCGCGTTATTATCTATTTACAGTACTTACAGGTTAGCAAAACATTTATCGAATAAAACAACCGCCAAGCTTGCTGCGATCATGCTGGCAACAGCAGAAGGGTTTATACTTTCTATCAATGATGCAAGAATGGAAACGCCATTGATGGCAGCGATCATTTTTGGATTATGGCAATTGATCGTATTCATTGATAACAGAAAGCTGGGAAATATAATACTGGCATCAGTAGGAATAGCTATGGCTTTTTCTACGAAGGGATGGATCGGACCCGCCATTACATTTATTGCTGCATTCTTTTATATTCTGCTTAATAAAAAGTGGAACATCCTGCTGGTCTGGAAGACATGGATGATCATTCCTTTACTTGCCATTTTTATCTCACCGGTTTTATACGCCTATTACCAGCAATTCAATCTTCACCCGGAAAAGGTAGTGAGGAATATGGATCATATATCCGGGATCAAATTCATTTTATGGGATCAGAATTTTGAACGGTTTGGCGGGGATAATTTTATTAAAGGAGGGAGAAACAGCAGTGTTTTCTTTTTGTACCATACATTTCTTTGGGCATTTTTTCCCTGGTGCATTGCGGCGTATATAGCAGTTGTGTATTGGTTGCGAAGAATGATCTGGTTTAAAAAATGGAGATACCCGTTCAATTTTGCGGCACTCGCATTTGCCTTTATTCTATTCTTTATTTCTTTCTCAAAGTTCAAAATGCCGCATTATATTTTTATGCTATTACCATTGGCGGCTTTATTTACGGCTCCTTACCTGCGACTGGTATTATCTTATAGAAAAGGAATTCGTTTTTATTATCCATTGCACCTTGTTCTTGCTTGCCTGGTTATCGTTGCTATTATTATATTGAACTATTACTTTTTTCCACCGCGCACTATTGCGATGCAGATACTTGGTCCTATTGCCATCATAGGCTTGATATGGTCTATGATCCGCAAAGACAATAGCAAAGGAATGAAAGTGATGTACATGACAGTGTGTTTTGCTATTGCCGTCAACTTTTTTATGAATTATAATTTCTTCCCCGGGCTAATGAAATACCAGGGAGGAAATGAATTAGCATTTGAGATAAAAAAAGAAAATCTACAGATCGACGATAAAGACATTTACCTGCTGGATGTAAATGCGCATAGTTTTGATTTCTACCGGGGCTATAATCATGAGATCATAGAGAAAAATGATTTAGCGCAGAAATTGCCTGCCATGAAAGACAAATACTTTCTTCTTGGTTCACCAATGGCAAGAGGGCTGGAAACTGATAGTTTTATTGTAAGGCCAGTAGCGATACATACCGATTATAATGTAGCCCGTATGAAGCTAAAATTTCTCAATCCCAAAACGAGAATGAAACTTTGTGATACGCTGATGCTGGCGCAGATAGAAAAGAAATGATGGTGATAGCTTAAGCCACCAGTTTATCCTTCTTGAACATATAAGCATTTCCCGGATACCGGATAATAAGAAAGAATAGTAGGGCAATACCGCCTTCTAACAACTCAGCTCTTTTTTCGTGATGAAGTAATTCTGTTATTATGAAAAGTAAAAGAACGCTTATGATCTGGTAAAAACGTGGCAAAGGAATACCACTGTTATCTACCCAATTCCTGATCCTGGTGCTGTATCTGTAAAGCATTGGAATGATCAGCAGGTAAATGCCCATCGCCGCAATAAGACCTATAGAGAATATGACTTTATTTAATTTAACGCCATCAACAACCAGGTTGTGAAAATTAAGTTCCTTCTGCGTGTTGTCTTCCATGAAAAATTCCGGGCTCTTCAATCCCAGGATCCGTTGTCCCCAGGAAATTTCTTCACCTGCGGCAAAGAACAACATAAGCGCTAACCCGATGGTAACAAACAGGAACCAGGCTTTGCGATATTTTCTCAACCTGATAAAACGTCTGACACATACGATACAACCAAGCATCAAACCAAGTACTGTCAGCCACTCTACAATGCCATCTTCCTGAACATACGTAACAAACTTTGGCAGATCTGTATAGAAAAGAATATACCCGATGATCAGCATAACGAGTACCAATGCCAGGATAAATTTTTCAGTAAAAGTTAATTTAGACATATCGCAGGATATTGTTGGCAAATTAAAAAACAGGACAAAGATGCTTTCTTTTTTCTGAATCAGATGTTAATCAGCTTTTCGACAGCAGCTTCCAGTGTTTCTTTCTTTTTACAGAAACAGAACCGCACTACTTTGTTATCTGTTAGGTTTTTATAGAAAACAGATACCGGTATCACCGCCACTCCGTACTCTTTGGTGATACGAATGGCAAAGTCGCTATCTTTTTCATCACTGATCCTGTCGTATTTGGCGCAGATGAAATAACTACCCTTACTATCGAGCAAATTAAATCTTGTGCCTTTCATAAGATCGATAAAATGATCCCGCTTTTCCTGCATCATAGCACCAAGACCAAGATATGAATCCTTATTTTTTAAAAAACCTGCCAACGCTACCTGTGAAGGAGAATGACAGGAGAAGCAATTGAACTGGTGAACCTTTCTGAATTCTTTCATTAGCTCATCGGAAGTAATACAATAACCAAGCTTCCAGCCGGTACAGTGATAAGTTTTTCCAAAAGAGAAACAAACAAAGCTTCTTTCCATCAGATCCGGATAGCGAAGCATACTTTGATGAGGAAGTCCATCAAATACAAGGTGCTCATATACTTCATCACTAAGAATAAGAATATTGGTATTACCGACGATCGAGCGTAGTTCTTGAATATCTTCTTCACGTAATACAGAGCCGGTAGGATTATGCGGACTGTTCAGCATGATCATTCTTGTCTTAGGCGTGATCTTTTGTTTTACTTCATTCCAGTCTATTTTATATTCAGGAAACTTCAGATCGATCAGTACCGGCACGGCGCCATTGATCTCTACATTGGGGATATAACTATCATAGCCGGGTTGAAAAACGATTACCTCATCACCAGGTTGCAATACCGTTGTCAATGCTGTATAAATAGCATAGGTACCTCCGGGAGTGATGGTGATCTGTGTATCCGGGTTAATAGATGTGCCGTATAAGAATGCTACTTTCTCTGCCAGGGCTTCGCGCAATGGCATATAGCCTTGCATAGGAACATACTGGTTAAAATCTTTTTTCATTGCTTCATTTACCAGTGATACCAGTTCCGCGCTCATTGAATAATCCGGAAAACCCTGTCCGAGGTTGACTGCTTTATATTGAGCAGCAAGTCCGCTCATCACGGTAAAGATGGTAGTGCCTACATCGGGAAGCTTGGAAGTAATCTGCAAAAGAATGATTTTGAAAGTTGAAAATGAGGAAAGCGTAAAATTAGAAGTATTTAAGGAATCGGAATACAGGTTTGTATATTTATATGGAATAAGAAAACAACAACCAGCATTCAATGAACAGGCGGGCGATTATAATCCTATCAATATTCTTTTTTTCTTGCCATAGCAAGCCAAAAGAAATACAAGCCCCTGTTCCTG
>JBDTPD010000169.1:0-7925 GCA_039932855.1 Chitinophagaceae bacterium
TCCTCTTTACTATGATGCTGAAGGAAAATTGACTACCGATTATAACGCAGCCCCTCCTGTACAGGAATATGGTACATGGGAAGCTCCATGGAAAGGCGGTGTTGGAACTAACCTTACTTACAAAGGTCTTGATCTGGGTATCTTGTTCAGCTACCAGTATGGCGGTTACAAATATGATAACCTCGAATACTTCGTTGAAAACCCGGTTGGATTCCTGTCTGCTGGTTACAACCAATCTTCTGATCTTAAGATGTGGATGAATCCAGGTGATATCGTTGGCACTCCTAGCCCTAAATATCCTGTAAACTTTTCTTCAAAATTCATTCATAATGCATCATTCATGCGTTTAAGAGACGTAACATTAGGTTATACATTGTCTCCTAATACGCTGAGCAAAACAAAAGTTGTCTCAAGCGCAAGGTTTTATGTCCAGGCTTCTAATTTGTTTATGTGGACACATTGGAGAGGTAGAGATCCTGAAGCAGGCGCTACTAACCTTAACATCAGTGAATATCCAAATCCACGTGCATTTACTGCTGGCATTGACATTACTTTCTAACTCATTTATAAAGAATTATTATGAAACAAAAAAAATACGGTCTTTATCTTATAGCTGCTACGTTGTTGCTGGGCAGTTGTAAGAAACAACTGGACCTTCAGCCGACAGACAGCTTCAGTGATGCGAATGCATTTCTGACGATCAGCGATGTTCAACTAGGACTTAATGAAGCATACGGACGTTACAGTACGTATGTAAATGATATGTATACAAATGCATTAACTTCTGATGAAGCTAAATTGGGAGTTGATAACGCCGGACAAGGTGCATTGACTTTCCGTTTTCAATATGCATCTGATGGAACAACCGGTGGTGATGTTACAGCAGCATGGGGCGGTTATTATGCCCTGATCGACCAGGTAAACAGGGTACTTCCATTTGTACCAACCGTACTGGCTGGTCCTGGGGAAGAACCAAGACGTGATATCATGAAGGGTCAGTTATTGGCGCTGAGAGGCATCGCCCATTTTGGTTTATTGCAGGCTTATAGCAAAAGATATGATCCAAATGATCCACGTGGTGTTCCTATCATGCTTGTTTCTGATCCTCTTGGTCAACCTGCAAGAAATAAATCAGGTGATGTAATGGCGCAGATTGAAAAAGATCTGTCTGATGCAAAAGCACTTTTACCTGCAGTAACAGTAGCTAATTTCTCTGATACTGTTATGAACAAAGTAAACATCGCTGCATACCAGGCACGTATTGCTCTTTACAAAGGAGACTATGCTGCTGCTATTACTTACAGTACTGAAGTAATCAGTTCTGCTGTAAAACCATTGGTAACAGGTACTGCATACACAGGTATTTGGACAGATGCTAACGCAAATGAAACATTGTTCAGAATACGTTTTGCCACAGGTACAGGTGTGGGCGCATTATGGACAACTACAGGTGGTCAGATTTATATTTCGCCATCTGATAAATTAGTTGCTTCTTATGATGTGGCTGATATCCGTAAAGCTGCATTTATCGGAACATCAGGAGGAAACAATTATGTCAATAAATTCTTTGCTTCTTCAAGAGGCGGCCGTGTTGTTGATCTGAAAGCTTCCCGTATTTCTGAAATGTACCTGATCCGTGCTGAAGCAAATGCCAAGAAAGCAACTCCGGACCTGGCTGCTGGTGCTGCTGATCTGAATGCATTGAGAGCACAACGTATTACCGGTTATACCAATCAGACATTCCCTACAGCTGCTGCTCTGGTCACTGCTGTACTGGATGAAAGATTTAAGGAACTTTGCTTTGAAGGTTTTAGATTTTACGATCTGAAAAGAAATAACCTGCCTGTTCAGCGTAGTGCAACAGATGCTAGCCCAGCCTGGCAGACGTTGCCCGCTTCCAGCAATCTTTTTGTATACCCGATTCCAAGAACCGAAATGAATGCAAATCGCAACATGACCCAAAATGACGGTTATTGATAAAGCCGGTCGCATAATTATTCAGTTAGTATTGCGACAGGTTTTTAAACTTATTAAAATAAATTACATGAAAAGAATAAACAACATATCGTTATCCCTTCTGATAGCACTGTTTGTGATAGTAGCAGGCTGTGATAAAAATGAGGTTTATAAAACCAAAGAAGCAGATCCAGAGGTTCATTTTACAGGCGGAGCAATACAATCATATTCGGTTGTTGTGAATCCAGCTCCAGCTTACACTGTTACTGTAGGTACTACAGACGTTGCAGATGTTGACAGAACTGTCACCTTTCACGTTTCTTCTCCAACAGGAGCAACTTCAGGCAATCAGTACGTATTGAGTAATAGTACTGGTATACTTACAATACCCGCAGGGCAAGCAACCGCTTCTTTTAGCGTACTGGCAAATTTTGCTTCCTATAGCAGTGGTCGTAAGGATACATTGGTATTTACGCTTGATGAGCCCTCAGTTAAAGTAGCTGGTTTCTCCAACGTTCTTAAACTGGCTTTGAGAGGACCTTGCTTTGAAGGAGATATTGTCGCCAGTGATTTTCTTGGTGTTTACGCACGTACTATTGAAACATTTGCTACTAACCCTCCATACGGGCCTTATACGACAACTGTTTCGAATGTAACACCTGTTACTGCTACTTCAGCGAATGTTACTGTAACAAATATCTGGGATAACGGATGGGGTCCAATAACATTTTTGTTAGATTGGACAGATCCTGCTAACCGCATAGCTACGGTTGTATCACAAGCTGCCATCAGTGGCAGTGATGCAGGTGATCTAAATGCTACTTATGCCGGACAAACTATTGCTGTTAGGCCATTTGCAGGAACACCTGGTACTTTCTCCTGGTGTAATGGCACATTGACATTGAAAATGCAATTAGGTGTAACCAATGTCGGATATTTTAATGCACTATATACAGTGAACATGGCGAGATAATTTTCACCAGGTTCTCATTAATAAAAAGAGGCTGCCTCATATTTTTGAGGCAGCCTCTTTTTATTTTCATTTTTTGTGGAGGCTTATTCCTAATTTCCAATTATGCTCAGAGACATCAAAAAAGTCAGTATTGAACACGGTTACTTGCAATGGCGCATAACCTAAGGAAGAAAAAAGCCTAACTCCTATTCCCGAATTCCCAAAACTGGCATCTATCTTCCAAAAGTTAAATCCACATACATAATAAGAAGGTCATTTCTGTGTATTGAGACAGCCTCATATTATTTATAGAATTTGGAAAGTGAATCTATTCTTACAATGAATTAATATATTCCATTACCATTACAAAATCGCCATCCTTCTTACCGCTTAGCCTTTGCGCTTTGACGAAATCATCGATCTGTTGCTTTTTAGCAGGAACAAGATCTGAAATATCTTTTAGCTTTTTAACACGGATAAGTGCACCATTCGACATCAGAAAATATCGTTCATCGGTATTGATGCTTTGTTCGGTGATAGACGATCCATAAGCTTTGGATTCGCGCATATCCTTGAAGTACTGTTTATACAATGAAACCTTACCCATTGACAATTGCTGGTACCAGATCTTATCTGAAGCGCCTGATGTTGCAGGTAAATGAACAAACAGGTAGGTTTGGCCAGAGATTGTATCATGCAGCGAAATCCTGTTGATCGGAACTATAGATACCATTTCCTGCTTTTCAGGATTCAGATAGATCACGGTGTTCTCTACAAGATCCAACCTGGAAAGGATATTAGGGTATTGAAGACTATCATACGTTTCAATCGCACCTTTCATCCATGTTTCACTAAAGTATGGAGAACCGCCAGTTAACTGAGTGTATTTAGTAGAGCTGAAAGGAGCGCCGCCAGCTGTGTAAAAAACGCGATCGGATGAATGATTTTGAGCTTGGTCTACATTAACTGTTTGACTGTTGGCAACGGAACATGCTAATATTCCCGTAGCCAGGAAAAAAACTTTCATAGACAAATGTTTAGTTACCTGAAATTAAAATTATTTCAGCACTTCAGCCAGTTTTGTCTCTAATTCTTCGCCTTTTAATCCTTGTCCAATGATCTTTCCTTCCGGATTTAACAGCACGTTAAATGGAATACCACCAATTTCATATAGCGGTACCACTGCACTGTGCCAATATTGAAGATCACTGACATGTGTCCACGTTAATTTATCATCGCTGATGGCTTTTAACCAGCTATCTTTCTCCTTATCCAGCGATACGCCGAGTACAGTAAAATTTTTATTCTTGAATTTTTGATACGCCAATACGACATTCGGATTTTCTGCACGACAGGGACCGCACCAACTGGCCCAGAAATCTACCAGCACATATTTGCCACGAAAGGAACTTAATTTAATTTCTTTGCCATTTATATCTGGTAATGAAAAATCGGGAGCAGTTTTTCCTACCCAGCTTAATGCCATGTCTCCTTCTTTTTTCTTATCATCTATTACATGTTTTACCAATGATGCATGTATAGCTGCAAGCGCCTGATGATTTGGAAATTTTTTGGTCGTACGATCAATTATATCCAGTACCTGATCATTATTAAGGCCCGGCAAACCAAAACCAATGCCGTTGGCAGCATTCTGATAATAACCTAGTTCGAATAAGGTCAATGCAGGATCATTAGACTTTTCTACCGCTTCGAGTGAATATTCTTTTATCTTTTCTCCTGTTTCTTTTTGACCTGCCATCAATGAAAAGACAAGGCTATCCGGTCCTCCTGTTTTTTTAAGACTATCTACCTGCTGAGAAGAAATAAAAATAGATTGAAGATCTTTATTAAACCTGATCACAAAATCTTTCAACTGCTCACTCGCAGGAGATCCTTTTACTTCATATGTTTCAGGGAACTGATTGTTATCCTTACTCATTTTAATATTGAGATCAACTTCCGGTGCGTCATACACAACCGCTACTACAGGATAAGCGCTGCGTTCGAATACGAGGTTGTAAATAACAGATTCGGAAGGATCTGCTTTCAAAGAAAATTTTCCATCTTTATCGATAGCCGCTGAATCGACCAGTTTGGAAGCATCCATATCTGCCGCAGGTACTTCAACCAAATAGATCTTTTTCGCAGTGTTATTGGTAAACACGCCTTTTACTAAAAATTTATTATTGGTAGCCGCTTTCTCTTTACACGAGGTTATTACAAATACGGTTAAAACCAGGACAATTAATCTACGCATACACGTTTTATTATTTTTATGCTTTAAGTTTTTCTAATAGTAATTCGTTCGTCACTTTTGGATCTGCTTTTCCTTTTGATCGTTTCATTACTTCACCAACAAAAAGTGATAACACGCCTTTTTTCCCTTTTTTATATTCTGTTACTTTCTCTGCATATTTTTCCAAAATCTCGTCAATGATTGGCCCAAGTGCAGATGCATCAGATTGCTGTAAAAGATTTTGTTCAGTAGCCGCTTGTTCTGCCGTTGTCGATGGATGCTCCAGGAGGTAAGCAAATAATCGGGAAGAGGCCGCAGTAAAACTTACTTTACCTGTATCAACCAATTTTATCAGTTCAGCAATCTTTGCAGGTGATAATGGAAACGTATCTATCTCTTTATTGTTCTCGTTTAACCATGATTTAACAGGCCCAAGCATCCAGTTCGCAGCTGCTTTATAATTAGAAGTGTGTGTGGTTATTGTTTCAAAATAATCAGCTGTTTCTTTTTCTTCTGTCAATACCTGTGCATCGTATTCAGATAATTGCCATTGTGCAGTATATTTTTTAATTCTATCCTGTTGTAATGCAGGAATAGTTTTCCGGATAGATTCAATGAAAGAATCTTCGAGATGAAAAGGAGTAAGATCAGGATCGGCAAAATAACGGTAGTCATCTGCATCTTCTTTATCGCGGATGGCAAAGGTGGTTCCGTTGACTGCATCAAAGCTTCTTGTTTGCTGAAGTACCGTCTCCCCTTTTTCCAGCATAGCTATTAATCTCTTTGATTCCGATTCCACCGCTCTTTTTGCATTGCGGATAGAATTCAGATTTTTCACTTCTACTTTGGTACCAAGTGTAGTATCGCCTTTTTTACGGGCTGAAATATTTACATCACACCGGAGACTACCTTCTTCCATATTGCCATCGCAAACATCAAGGTATCTGACCAGCTTACGTAATTCAGTAAGATAGGTGTATGTTTCATCAGCGCTGCGCAGATCAGGCTCGCTTACGATTTCAATAAGTGCAGTGCCGGCCCGGTTAAGATCGATGCAGGTATTTTCCGGGTCGGCATCATGAATGCTTTTGCCTGCATCTTCTTCCATATGAATACGATTGAGCCGGATATTCTTTTCACCCTCATTTGTTTTAATAGTGACATATCCGCCTTTGCAGATAGGTGTGGTATGCTGAGATACCTGGTAACCTTTTGGAAGATCGGGGTAGAAATAATTTTTGCGGGCAAAATAATTATGACGTTCTATTTCACAATGACAGGCCAGGCCCATTTTAATAGCGTATTCAATGGCCTTCTTATTCATTTTAGGAAGAGTGCCCGGATGAGCCAATGTAATGGGGCTGACCTGTGTATTAGGCGCTGCTCCATACGCAGTACTATCGCCGCAAAACAACTTGCTTTTAGTAAGCAATTGAGCATGTACCTCAAGCCCTATTACTATTTCGTATTGATGCTGGATGTCTGTCATGGTTACAGTATCTGCAAAAATAGCCTTTTCAGTCTTCAGTTGGCAGTCGGCAGTCGACAGTAAACAGTTGGCAGTCGCCAATCTTGCAGTCGGCAATCACATTTTGTAATAAGTTACTGTCACTAAGTGCTCTGACCAGTATTACTCATTATATCATTAGCCACTGACTGCCGACTGCAAGATTGCCAACTGCGGACTGAAATAAAAAACCCCTCCCGAAGAATCAGGAAGGGTTACTACATGCGTGATATATAACTAGAGATCGGTTGTTTTCAACTTGCGTGGGATCTTTACATCTACTGATTGAGATTTGCCATCTCTCAGCAATTTCATTTTTATGGAAATCTTGTCTTTGCTGTCTTTCATGATACCTGCAATTTCATCGGCACTGTTCACAGCTTTACCATCTACTTCTGTAATGATATCATTTTCTTTAAGGCCAGCTTTTGCACCATTACCATCTTCATCCACATCCAATACTTTCACTCCTTTACCATCTTCTGTATCCTGTACAGATACGCCTAATTTAGATGAGCTATTATTATAGCTGCGACCATATCCCTGCACTATTCTTGTTCTTGGCACAGCTTTCACTTTCGGCATGTCCATATTGAAGTTCATATCAGGCATTGAATAAAAGCCCTGCACTTCAGTTACACCTTTCCATTTGCCTAACTCTGCTGTGGCTTTTTGCTCTTTGCCATCGCGCTGATAAGTAATAGTTACTTTGTCACCGGGCTTATGTGTTCTGATAGCTTTTGAAAGATCATCAGGATCTTCAATTTTGGTTTCGTCGATTTTACTGATAACATCTTTTGCTTTCAGGCCTGCTTTCTCAGCGCCACTTTCTTTTGATACCGTTTGTATTTCTACACCTTTGTCTGCTTTTTCAGTAGTCACTCCCAACATAGCCCTGTTCTCATCCATGGTCATACGACCGAAATTATCGTTCCAGGTGCCAGTCAAAAAATGATTATCACCTCCGCCATATGCCCATGCATCTTTGATCTTATTGTGTAGCACAGTGACCTCACCATCTTTCAATTCATCAATTGGTTTTCCGTTTACAGTGATCTTATCACCAACGATTTCAATCACCAGCTTCTCCTTACTATCCTTGTTACGGGTAATAATCAACTGCTCAGCTTCTTTCTTCTCTTTCTTATCCTTGTCGTCTTTGCCCTGTTGAGCGAGCAAACTGGCAGGTGCCAGCAGTGCCGTGGCAAGAAAAACAAAAGCAGTTTGTTTAATAAATTGTTTCATCTGTTTATAGTTTTATAGATTTATCTACG
>JBDTPD010000170.1:0-7900 GCA_039932855.1 Chitinophagaceae bacterium
GTTGCTATCGGATCAACACTTTCTTACCAGGACAAAACATATAATGATGTGACTACTGTTGAAGAAGAAGATTATACAGATAATGTTCCTATCACCGCTCCGAATTTATATGCAAACAGAACAAGATCAGTAGAATCATATTCAAAAGGAATCGGTCTTGTCTATCGCGATTATCAATTATGGGAATATCAGCCTAACCCTAATGGCACACCTTTCTATATCGGGTTTGGTATGACCATGTGGATGATCGATCATAACTGATTGTTTATTGCGTAAATTGCAACTGGGAAATCAGCTTACCTATGACCAAGCTTTTAGCATTTTTCACTGCGATATTATTATTGTCAACCGGATCATCCGCTCAATTGAATCGTTATGTTGTGCGCCTGAAAAATAAAGGAGCGACAACTTTTACGCTGGCTAGTCCTTCCGCTTATCTTTCTCAACGCGCCATTGACAGAAGAATTCGTTACAGTATTTCTGTTGATAGTTCCGACCTTCCCATTCCATCAACCTATATCACCCAGATCCGCAACATTCCTAATGTTACCGTTTTAAATACATCACGCTGGTTGAATGCAGTGACTATCAGAACAACTGATGCCAATGCAATCACCGCCATCAATGCATTGCCTTTTGTGATCACCACTACCGGCATTGCAGCAAGAAACAATAATAGATCAGGCCGATGGGAAGAAGAGATCACTGATAATATCAGATCATCTCACCGTGGGCAACAGGTAGAAGCTAATTATTTTGATTACGGTACCGGTGCTTCTTTCAATGAGATTCATTTACATAACGGAGAGTTCCTGCACAATGTTGGTCTGCGCGGACAGGGAATGCAAATCGCTATACTCGATGGCGGTTTTTTTCATTACACTACATTAAAAGCATTTGACAGCGCCAATATCAATGGACAAATACTTACTACCTGGGATTTTGTAAACAATGAATCAAGTGTAGTAGAAGATGATAGTCATGGCATGAGTTGTCTCTCTACTATTGTCGCTAATATTCCCGGCACCTTTATCGGCAAGGCGCCGAAAGCAAGTTTTCATTTATTTAAAACAGAAGATACCAATTCAGAATATCCTATCGAAGAATTTAACTGGGCCTGCGGTGCTGAAAAAGCAGATAGCAGTGGCGCAGATATCATCTCCTCTTCGCTAGGATATGGATATGAATTTGGTCCGCCTGTTGCCGATTATCCTTACAGTGATCTCAATGGCGACATCACAATGTCTGCACAGGCTGCTGATCTTGCTGCAAAAAAAGGGCTGATGGTTTTTAATGCCGCCGGCAACTCTGGTACCGACTATTGGCACATGATCACAACGCCTGCTGATGGTGATAGCGTAGTAGCAGTTGGTGCAGTGAATACATCAGGAGTAGTAGGAGCATTTTCAAGTTATGGTCCTTCTGCAGACGGACGTATAAAACCCGATGTTGCTTCTATTGGTGTTAGTGCATTAATAGAAACAACAGGCAATACTGTAGCAACCGGCAATGGAACTTCTTTTGCCTGTCCGAATATGGCTGGCCTTGGCACTTGCCTCTGGCAGGGATTTCCTGAATTCAATAACATGCGCATCGTACGTGCATTGAAAGAAGCTGGCAGCATTTATACTGCACCAGATGATAGAATAGGATATGGCATACCGGATATGAAAAAAGCATTCACTGCATTGCTGACTGATTTTGCTACTTCTTCTGCGTCAGTAAGTGGATGTACAGTTACTGTCAACTGGACAAGCAAAGATGTAGCAGCGATGAAGTATGAAATAGAAAGAAAAGCGCCGGGTGATGTTTCTTATACAAAAGTTGGTGATGTACCTGCACAGGCGGGAAACCTTCTGGCCAATCATACTTACCAGTTCAGTAATACATTGTCAAATGTAGCAGCCGGTACTATCTCCTACCGCATCCGGCAAGTAGTAGATACCACTGCAGCAACTTTTACAGCCGTGTATATTGATACGGCAAATGTGGCTCTTACCACAACAGCATGCGCCGATCTAAATACAGTTAAGCTATATGTTTCCCCCAATCCTACTAATAGCAGTACTTCACTGATCATTGAGACAAACAATGCCATCGCCAACATGCCGATTGTTGTATATAATATGAGAGGACAACTGGTGATGCAATTACAACGATCAAAAGGGGCAAACAAAGCAATTGTTGATCTTCCTGTCCAACCTTTTGCTAAAGGCAAATACATTGTCCAGGTATATAATGGAACAAAACTTCTTGGATCAGTTGAATTACTGAAATTGTAATCTTCCTTAAAACTCTTTTTTCGGGGGAAATAATTCGATTATTTTTTCTGAAGCAACGCCGCAAACATCGTATCCGCTTTCTCATCATACCCTTTAATGATCCCGGCTTTTATTAACTGAAGCGCATATTTTTCTTTTATAAAATCAATCGCCGCTTCATTCTCCTTTTTAAATACCGAGCAGGTAATGTATAAAAAGAACCCACCCGGTTTTAATGCAGGAATAACTGTTGATACAATATGCCTTTGCTTAACCACATACTCTTCTATCTTTTCTTTTTCAAAATAAAATAATTGTTCAGGCGTACGCTCCCAGGTACCGCTACCAGTACAAGGCACATCAGCAATGATCAGATCGTATGGTTGAATGTTTTTTGGTAAGCCAGCAGAAAGATCAGCTACAAAATTTTTATACTTATTTATTCCCGCTTCATTAAAACGCTTACGAAGATTAATAAGAATGGATTCACGAATATCAGAAACAGTAAGATCAATATCCTCCAACAGATCTTTCGCCATAATTGATTTACCACCACTCGCCGCACAGCAATCCCAAACTGATATTGTTCTTTCATTAAAGAATGGTTGCACAAAAGATAAAAGTTCGCCAACTTCCTGTGAACTTCTATCCTGTATAACCGCTTCGTTATTCAATGTAAGAATGGTCTCGATCTTTGTACCATTGGGCAAGGAGATACATGAATCGCTTATCAGGTTGAAAGCAACTGCTGCTTCCAGTTTTTTTATAACAATATTCTTCTTTCCCGGTCTGACACGGATAAACAGATCGGGTTGACGAAGAAACGAACGATTGAAAAGACCTACATCAATTCCTTCACTAATCTCTTCATACCAGGGAAATATAGTAAGCGAAGAAGGATCGATTGACAACTGTTGACATTTTTCTTCCAGGCTGGCAGCAATCATCGCGTTCCATTCCGGGTGCATAGCTTCCAGCAGATCATGTGGTTTATCGGTACACAGAAATAATCCCGTCAATACTCTTTCCTCCACCGGCAAATCCAATAAAGATTTTCCCAAACGGAAATAACTATAGCAAAGCTGGCTGATCTGCTTCCTGTCTTTCGATCCGTATTTTTTATGCTGGCTAAAAAAGTTTTTTATAAAAATCCCAAACGGCTCACGGCCCTTGTAAAGTCCGAGTAGTTGAACAGCCGTATTCAAATGGGAAAAATGCTTCATCAAGTGTGAAAATACGAAATACGAAGTTAGAAGTACGATGAGAACTCCTGTTAGTGAAGAGAATTTCATTTATCGAACACCCGTACTTCTTACTTCGTACTTCGTATTTACTCGCTATCTTAGTGAGAATGAAAAAGTCCGTCGTCATAGCAGGTTTGATATTTTCTATAGCGGCCATTGGTCAATCCCCTCCCCTTTCTTTTCGCAACATTACCATCAATGATGGCTTATCGCAAAACAGTGTTGTTGATATTACCACAGATGATGCAGGATTTCTCTGGCTGGCCACACAGGATGGACTCAATCGCTACGACGGTCGTGAGTTTATTGTTTATAAAAAGAATTTTGACGACGTCACAACAACAACAGGAAGTACACTGGGGAAAATAGCAACCGGAACCAATAATCAACTATGGCTGATCACAAGTGGTGGGCGCCTGGAAAAATTCAATATCCTCAACCCGGCTTTTACTCCTGTCACGCTTATTCCATTTACCAATCAATCTTTACCTGCTGTCAGCAGCGTAGATGAAGAAAAATCCGGTGACCTTTGGATAGGCACCCAACACAATGGCGTATGGGTGTGCCGGAATAAAAATAAACAAGCCATTCATTATACAGCTGACAGTAAAGAAAACGCTTTATTGATCAGCAATAATATTCAACAGGTATTTTGCGATCACCGGCAACAACATTGGATACTCACCGACAAAGGCATTACGCTGATCACATCCAATCGCACACAACATTTTTCGATGCCTTCCTGCAGCAATATCGATGAAGATAAAGAAGGGAATATCTGGGTGGGTACTTATGGAAATGGTCTTTACCTGAAAAGAAAAACAGATAGCAATTTTATTTCTTTCACCGGGTTCAACCGCAAACCACTATTATCAGCTGCACAGGTCATACAAACAATCAAAGCAGACAATGAAGGAAATATCTGGATCGGCACTTATGGTAACGATCTTTTTTTAATCAATACTGCTGATTCTATTGTTACGCATATTGTCGCAGATAAAAAAAATCCACTTGCACTAGCATATACCGACATCCTATGTATCAAGGAAGACAATCACGGGGGCATGTGGATCGGTACCGATGGTGGCGGTGTGAGCCACTATGATAAGCGAATGAATCATTTTTTATTGCTGACAAAAAATAATACGCCTGAAAAAATTTCTATTGAACAGGTTCGTGCAATCAATACTGATCATAACGGTGGTGTTTGGATAGGCACTTCCAACAACGGTCTTACCTATACAAATCTGAAAGGTGATACCCAAACCTTACGCTTTGCCCCCTTCAGCAAAGAAGTGGTTAATCCGGACAGGATCGTTTCTTTATTCACCGATAATGATGGAGATATATGGACAGGAACGCAGGGAAATGGATTATTTATCATAGATGGGAAAACAAGAAAAGTAAAACAACATTTTTATCCCGGTGCCGCTGGTTTATCTGCGATACCTGATTATACCATCTGGACCATTCAACCTGCCAATAACAACAGGGTTTGGCTGGGCACCAGGAATGCCGGTCTTTGTTTATTTGATAAGCAAAATGGATTAATTAAAAACTTTGCTGTCTCATCCGCTGCCAATTCTATTCTTGATAATAATATCCGCACACTGACTGCAATCGGCAATGTTCTTTTTATTGGTTTTGAGAAAGAAGGATTTCAATTCTTTGATACTGTTACCGGAAATTTCTATACCAAATTTGACGATGTAGTACAGAAAATAAAAAATGAAGAGATCTCCCTTAAGTGTGCGCTTTATCAATATCCTTATATCTGGCTCGGCACATTAGGAAAGGGATTGATCGCATTGCGGCTTGAATCCGATAAATCATGGTTCATCAGTGAGAAAATGGGTTTGCCTAACAACACCATCTATGGGATCTTACCCGAAAAAAGTGGTGTGCTATGGATGAGTTCAAATAAAGGATTGTTCCGGTTTATTTTTCCTGCATCACTGGAAACAACCAACCGTTCCAACTTCAGTCATTTCACCGTAGCAGATGGATTGCAAAGCAATGAGTTTAATACCGGCGCTTATCATCTGTCGGCTGATGGAAAATTATTTTTCGGCGGTATTAACGGACTCAACATTTTCAAGCCTGACAATCTTATAAGTTCTGACAAGTCTGCGAACATTGTTATTACCGAAGCTACTATCAATAATAAACCATTTGTGAGCGACACCAGTATCACCTATAAGAAAATACTGAAGCTGCCATATGATCAGCGTTCGCTTTCTTTCAATTTCACCGTGCTTGATTTTATTCCATCCGGTGGGTTCAATTATTATTATCAACTGCAGGGATATGATAAGGATTGGATAGATGCCGGTAACCGGAATTATGCAGCGTATACAAATCTTCGTCCGGGTAATTATACATTCCGTGTAAAAGCTTCTCACCAATTTTCAGGAACCAATGATCAGATAACGACCTTACACATCACTATTCAACCTCCTTACTGGCAAACCTGGTGGTTTGTATTACTATGCATATTGGCATTAGCAGGCATTTTATATTCCATCTATCGTTATCGGGTAAATCAACTGATCAAACTCCAAAAAATACGTAACCGTATCGGCAGCGATCTGCATGACGATATTGGTTCGTCACTGACCAACATTGGTATTCTTTCTGAGTTGAGTAAAGCCAATCTTTCTCAAAGCACCGAGACCGAAACATTCCTGAACAGGATCACTGAAGAGGCCCAGCATGCGGCACAGGATCTCGATGATATTGTCTGGAGCATCAATACCAGCAATGACCGCCTCGATCAGATCGTAGCCAGGATGAGACGTTATGCTGCGGAAATGTTTGATGGAGCAGGTATACAATACACATTGAATTTTGACGAACAATTTGCGCAGCGAAAATTAAATATGGAATTGCGTCGCGATGTATTCCTTGTTTTTAAGGAATCCATTAATAATATTTATAAACATGCAGGCGCAAAAAAAGTAGACATTACCGTATCATTGAGCAATCGTCAACTGGATATGTCTATCAATGATGATGGCAAAGGTTTCGACACTACCCTGCTCACCCACCGCAATGGTATTCGCAATATGCAGCAGCGGATAGAAAAATGGAAAGGCGTTATACGTATTGAATCAACACAGGGAAAAGGAACTCAACTAAGGGTTTATCTTCCTGTTCATTAACATTAATCACTCAAATGAGTGGTACCACATTGTAGTATAACATAGTTATTTTTGTATCATGGCCATCCGCATCGTCATATTCGAAGACAATGACCGTTTACGTGAATCATTAGCCTATTTATTATCCATGAATGGATATGAAGTGGTAGGTTCTTATGATAATTGTATGGAGGCTGGAACTATTGTGCGCGTGTACAAACCAGAAGTAGTGTTAATGGATATCGATATGCCCGGAGAGAGTGGCATCAAGGGCGTAGCGATGGTAAAAGAGGCGAATCCGCACGTGGCGGTGATCATGTACACCGTATTTGAAGATGAAAACAAATTATTTCAATGCCTTTGCGCGGGCGCCGATGGTTATTTATTAAAGAAAACTCCACCAGCAAAATTATTCGACGCTATTCATGAAGTACTGGAAGGTGGTGCACCTATGTCGCCGGCTATTGCCAAAAAAGTATTAAATACGTTCCAGGGAAAACATCAGACCAATCAATATAAACTTTCTCCCCGCGAAATTGAAGTATTACAATGGCTCGGGAAAGGTTATAGTATCAAACTCATTGCAGCTGAAATGTTTTTAGCATTCGATACAATCCGTACCCACTTGAAAAACATTTACAAGAAACTACATGTCAATTGCGGCAAAGAAGCTATTGCCAAAGCCCTCCGAGAACATATTATCTGAATAGTATACTGATAAATTCTTAAGGAAGTTTTTTACTACACAGAGAGCCACAAAAAAGCTTACAGTTCCAGCAACGTCTTCACCGGATCTTTACCGATCAGCAACTGATCAGGATTTTCCAGCAATTCTTTTACACGTACAAGGAAACTCACTGATTCACGACCATCAACAATACGGTGGTCGTAACTCAATGCGAGGTACATCATCGGCCTGATAACCACTTGTCCGTTAATAGCCATCGGACGTTCCTGTATCTTATGCATGCCAAGGATGGCACTTTGAGGAATATTGATAATAGGCGTACTCATCAATGATCCGAATACACCACCATTAGTAATAGTAAACGTTCCGCCCGTCAATTCATCTGCTGTGAGTTTGCTGTCTCTTGCCTTAGCAGCCAGCTCAATGACTTTCTTTTCAATATCAGCCATGCTCATACTTTCTACATTGCGGATAACAGGCACTGTCAAACCTCTTGGCGTACTTACCGCGATACTGATATCAGCATAATCATGATACAATAACTGATCACCATCGATATACGCATTC
>JBDTPD010000171.1:0-7895 GCA_039932855.1 Chitinophagaceae bacterium
TAGAAATGATTGCTGCAGCCATAGATGATGCGAAAGAAAATGCGGCGCTGAATGAACTTGGTTCGGCTGAGTTTTTTGCCGGTGATGTGATCGATATCTGCAATGATGAATTCTTTGCCCTGCATGGACGGCCTGATGTGATCATCACCGATCCGCCCCGTGCAGGCATGCATGAAAAATTAACGCAGAAGATCCTTGATATTGCTGCACCGGTGGTTGTGTATGTGAGTTGTAATCCGGCTACGCAGGCGCGCGATCTTGCGATACTGGATCAGAAATATGAAGTGACAGCGATACAGCCGGTCGATATGTTTCCGCATACATTGCATATTGAAAATGTGGTGCAGTTGAAATTGAAAAAATAAATCACTGATTAATCGGATTAACAGGGATTTCACAGGTTCGTATCTATAAAATGAAAGAACTTTATTTGTGGGATCATATTCATAGTGGTGATCACGATTCAATCTGTTCGAATAAACTATTTTTGACAAATGAGTGAAGTTCGTTACGTTCGTCCGCAGACTTTTCCGCCGGTTATCAAGAACCTTCTTATTATTAATGTGCTGGTGTGGCTGGCGCAACTATTCTATGATAAAAAATATGCGCTCACTGACAAATTATCACTGCAGCCAATTCTTCCCCGTCAGTTGAAACAAGTACTGGTAGATAATCATGTAATAACTACAGACTATGGATTTAATCCATACCAGATCATCACACACATGTTTGCTCATGCTTCGTACGGCCCTCCTCCTGATTACGATATCATTTTTTATCATATTCTTTTTAACATGTTTGCCTTGTGGATGTTTGGACGTGTGCTGGAAAGTGTATGGGGTGCTAAACGGTTTCTTTTATTTTATCTTGCCTGTGGAGTCGGCGCGGCATTATTCCATTTATTGATCCAATACTTCCGTTGTGAAATGTTACTTCATCACATCGAAGCAGGAGCAGTTATTGACCCTGAACAATTGAGTGGAGCAATCGCGTCTGCAGTGGGAGCATCAGGTGCTATTATGGGAGTGCTGGCCGGGTTTGCCTTCCTTTTTCCCAATACCGAATTGTTTATCATGTTCCTCCCTATACCGATCAAGGCCAAATGGGCGGTGGGCGCATTGATATTGTTTGACCTGCTTGGTGGTACCATTGGTGTGGCCGGGGATAATATCGCCCACTTTGCCCACCTCGGTGGCGCACTGACCGGGTTAATAATTGTATACATCTGGAACAAAACCAATCGCAAAACGTTGTACTAACAACAAGGTTCTGCAGTACTTTTGCAGGAGGATAATTGTGCTATGGCTTATCAAGAAAAAGAATACCGGCAGCGTTTGTCATTAGGACAGGGAAGCAATACACTGATCACCCTTATCAGCATCAATCTTATATTGTTTGTGATCCTTGCTTTCTTCAATGCCTTTTATCATATGCAAAATGAAGACAAGGTGCTGGCGCAACAACGTTTTGATAGTAGCGTTCTTCATTGGTTCACCTTGCCAGCCGATGTACATAAACTTGGTGCAAGACCGTGGACGATCATCTCGCATATGTTTACGCATGTTGGCTTTATGCATATCATCAGCAACATGATCTGGTTATGGTTCTTCGGTTATATTCTTCATGATCTTACCGGTAACCGCAAATTATTCCCGATCTATATTTATGGTGGTCTTGCCGGAGCACTCGCCTATATTCTTGCTGTAAATTTTTTACCAGCGCTACAACCATCTCTTCCGGGAGCAGAAGCATTAGGAGCATCTGCAGCGGTGATGGCGATAGCGGTGGCTGTTACGACACTGTCGCCCGGGTTCCGGATTTTCCCAATGCTTAATGGAGGTATCCCTATCTGGATACTCACTGCTTTTTATTTACTGATCGATCTGTCAACTATTCCTGTCAGTAATCCCGGCGGACATATTGCGCACCTTGCCGGAGGGTTGACCGGATTTCTGTTTATTTATTCTTTCCGTCGCGGTGTCGACTTGGGCGCATGGATGAATAATATATATGATTGGGTAAATGATCTCTTCAATCCTGATCGTCCGCGCAAAGGAAAGACGGTGAAGAAAGAACTATTCTACAAGTCAAAGTCAACTCCTTTCAAGCGCACTCCTAATGTTACAAGTAAGCGTGTAGATGAAATCCTGGATAAGATAAATCAACATGGGTATCATTCTCTCACAGATGAGGAAAAAGAGTTACTTAAAAAAGCCAGTAAAGAAGACTTTTGACAGTCGGTAGTTGGCAGTCTGCAGTCGGCAGTCAACGCCCGATACTTGTAAAAGATTTACAGGTTTAGTTCACTGACTGCCGACTGTAGACTGCCAACTGCCGACTGGAATCAGTAAATTGCAAACATGGCAACCAAGCTCCGCTTTTTTACAAAGACCTTCTTTTTGATTTGTAATTTCATCGTTGCCTTCTTTTTCTTATTAGCCTGTCTCGCTCCTTATATGAATCCTCAACGCTGGTGGATCATTTCTTTTCTTGGACTGGCATTTCCATTCATCTTACTGACCATGCTGATCTTTTTAATATGGTGGTTATTTATTAAAAGAAAGTATGCACTCATCTCAGCTATAACATTACTGCTTGGTATAAAAAGTATCCTGATCTTTTATGCCTTTCATGCCACCTGGAGCTTTCACCAAAAGAAAGATCCGGGCGCTATCCGCATTGTTACCTGGAACGTGGCGCGATTCATTGAAATGAAAAAAAATAACAATAAGGGTAGCCAGACGAGGCTGAAGATGATGGAGATGATCAAGGCACAGGATGCAGATGTTATTTGCCTGCAGGAATTTTTTCATTCTAATAATCCTGATTGGTATCCCAACATTAATTATATCCGCGACAATCTTCATTATCCTTATTATTATTTCTCACGCGATCATGATGGATACAATCATTACACCGGTAGTATTATTTTTTCGCGTTACCCTATTATTGATAGTGGCATCATCCGTTATCCAAAACCAACACTGCCGGATGCATTGATCCATGCAGATATTAAGATCAACGATGAGGTAGTAAGAGTGTATACCACGCATTTGCAATCATTGCAATTCGGAAAACAGGATTATCAGAAGATCGATGATATAAAAGGGGGAAATGATAGCATGATCTCTAATTCACGCACGATCGTTTCAAAATTCAAACGAGGTGTCGTGAATAGAAGTATCCAGGCAAATATTATTAAAGATGAAATAAAGGATTCCCCTTATCCCATGGTTTTTTGTGGCGACCTGAATGATATTCCTAATTCTTATACCTACGCTACGATCAAAGGAAATATGCAGGATGCTTTTTTGAAAAAAGGGTTTGGTATCGGCCGCACTTTTTCTTCCCTCTCGCCTACACTCCGGATCGATTATGTTTTTGCTGACAGCCGATGTAAAATCCTGCAATTTAACCGGCTGATGAAGCGGTATTCTGATCATTATATGCTGGTGACTGATGTAGAGTTGAAAAATCAGTAAAAAATTATGGATTATGAATCATGAATGGCTGTTTCAACCCGGCTATTCTTAATTCATAACGCATAATTCATAATCCTTCCTCCGGTCAAAAATCCTATTTTTGTAGACTTCCTTTGAAGAGAATAAAAGATCCCAATGAGTGATTTAAAAGTTTATAATTCATACAGCAGACAGAAAGAAGTATTTGATTCTATTACTCCCGGCCATGTCGGTATGTATGTGTGCGGACCAACGGTTAGCGGAGAAAGTCATCTTGGTCACGCAAGACCTTACATCACATTCGATGTGGTCTATCGTTATCTCACTCACCTGGGATATAAAGTGCGTTATGTACGCAACATTACAGATGCTGGTCACTTTGAAGAAGAAGGAAGAGAAGCTGAAGATAAAATTTCCAAGAAAGCAAAATTGGAAAAACTGGAACCAATGGAACTGGTACAGAAATATACCAACCTGTTTCATTGGGCCATGGAGCAATTCAATACCATTTCTCCTTCGATCGAACCAACGGCCACGGGACATATTGTAGAACAGATCGGAATGATTCAGCAGATCATTAAGGATGGTTACGCATATGAAGTAAACGGTTCTGTTTATTTCGATGTAAAAAAATATGCAGCTACACATGATTATGGCAAACTAAGCGGGCGAATCATCGAAGATTTGTTAGAAACAACACGTGAACTGGAAGGCCAGGAAGAGAAAAGAGATACGGCGGATTTTGCATTATGGAAAAATGCAGCACCGGAACATATCATGCGCTGGCAAAGTCCATGGGGTGTTGGTTTTCCTGGCTGGCACATTGAATGCTCGGCGATGGCCACAAAATACCTGGGTGCTCAATTTGATATTCACGGTGGTGGAATGGATCTGATGTTCCCGCATCATGAAAGTGAGATCGCACAAAGTACTATCTGCAATCATAGCAATCCTGTGAAATACTGGATGCATAACAATATGATCACCATCAACGGTAAGAAGATGGGAAAAAGTTATGGCAACCAGATCACGCTGACAGAAATGTTTAGTGGCAATAATCCCATTCTGGAAAAAGCATATCATCCGATGGTGATCCGCTTCTTCATTTTGCAAACACATTATCGCAGCACCCTGGATTTCAGCAATGAAGCATTGCAGGCATCTGAAAAAGGATTGAAGCGTTTGTGGGAAGCGTATGAAGCGCTGAAGAAGTTGGCAGTTGGCAGTTGGCAGTTGGCAGAAGACAGTCGGCAGTCGGCAGTCGGCAGTCAACAGCCGGGAGATGCAACATTGGATAGCAAAGTAAAAAAATTGGTATCAGAGTTCGATGAGTTTATGAATGATGATATGAATACGGCGAAGGTGCTGGCAAATATGTTTGAACTGGTTCCAACGATCAACTCGATGAAAGATAAGATCATTCCGGTGACAGCTTTGTCAAAAGAAACATTTGATCTTCTTCAAAAACAATTCAAGATACATATCGAAGATATTCTCGGATTAAAAAGTGTGAGTGAAGTTGATAATAACCGTATGCAGGGAGTTATGCAATTACTCATCGATATCCGGAAGGAAGCCAAGAGTAAGAAAGACTTTATGACTTCTGATAAAATAAGAAATCAATTGGCACAGATGGGGATATTGATTAAAGATGAGAAAGATGGCGGGATGAGTTATACCATAGAATAATTAGAAATAAGAAATGAGGAATAAGAAATAAGAAAGTGCGGCCTTTTAGGATCGCACTTTCTTATTTCTTATTCCTCATTTCTTATTTCTAATTTATACAGGTAGTTTATATCCATTATGATACTCCTTCACCATATACTGCTTATTCACTTTGTCGTTAGTGAATTTTCCTTTTGATTGATCCCAACTTAATTTCTGACCACTACGGAAAGCGATATTTCCCATTTGAGCGACGGTAGCTACGTGTGCAGCAGCTTCTACATCGCAATGCAATGTTTCTTTTTTATTGTTTCGGATTGCATCGGTAAAATTCACCCAATGTTTTTCCACGCCATTATCACTCACTTTCTCTAATGGCTTGCTTACCTTATTCTTGCTTTGTTTTTCTTCAATAACTTCCCAGCCACCTCTGTCTAATACGAGTGTACCATTGTTGCCGATAAAGGCGATGCAATGTGTGCGACCATACGAACCATTATCGATACCCATGGCAGAATCCCACACCATATTGAATCCATCAAATTCATATAAGGTGGTCAATGTATCAGGTGTTTCCTGGTAGAGATCAGGATAAGCAAATTTGCCACCGAGTGCAGAAATAGATTTGGGATTTCCTGCTTTCATGCCCAGCAAGGCATAATCGAGTAGGTGTACACCCCAATCAGTCATCAATCCGCCGGCATAATCCCAGAACCAACGGAAATGAAAATGAAAACGACTTGCATTGAAATTACGCGTAGGGGCTGGTCCGAGCCAGGTTTTATAATCAACGCCTTCAGGTGGCGCTGAATCAGGAACGACAGGTTGCGGACGCATCCAACCCTGGTAGCAAGAAACTTTTACTGTCCGTATCATTCCTAATTGACCGCTATGTACAAAGTCAATGGCATCTTTAAAATGTTGCTGACTGCGTTGCCATTGTCCAACCTGTACCACGCGATCATATCTTTTTTGTGCGGCTACCATGGCGCGACATTCTCCGATAGAATTTCCTACTGGTTTTTCTACGTATACATGTTTACCTGCTTCACAGGCATGGATCATTTGCAAAGCGTGCCAGTGATCCGGTGTACCAATGATAATAATATCAATGTCTTTATTGTCAAGGAGTGTGCGATAGTCACCAGTTGTTCTTATTTTACTGGTATTGATATTCATTTTAGCAAGGTCACCGAGACGCTGCGAGATAACATTTTTATCAATATCACATATTGCAACCAAATTAACGCCGGGCACTTTCAGTGCGGCAGTCAGATCGGCCCACCCCATTCCTTTAATACCAATGGCTGCAACATTCAATTGATCAGATGGTGCGATGCGATTTTTAAAAATGGCAAATGTTTTATTATCAAAAGCAGATAAAACAGTTCCGCCAGCAAGTAATGCAGCGGATGTTTGTAAGAATTTTTTACGGCTAGACATATGGCAGTGTTTATAGAATGAATATAATGAATTTAGGAATGAGAAATAAGAAATGAGGAATAAGGAATGAGAAAGGGGTGCGGACTCTCACTTTCTCATTCCTCATTTCTTATTTCTCATTCTTTCTTGCGCGTACCATTTCCCTCTTATAAGGAGGTCCGGGAATTTTTTCAATAGCAAAGCCGGCGGCTTTCATAGCACGACGAACACCTCCTTTACTGCAGTATGTGACTAACGCACCTTTGTTATTAAGTAGGTTATATAGTTTCTCAAATATTTCTGTCGTCCATAGTTCAGGTTGGGCAGACGGTGCAAAGGCATCATAGTAGATGAGGTGGAAGGGTTGAAGAGTTGAAGGGTTGAAGGCTGAAAGAGAAGTGTTTAATTTTTGTAAGGTGAAATGTTCTGTGATCTGGATTTCTTTTTCCCAATCACATTGATGAAGTTGAGTGAAAACGGGTTCAAGGTCTTTGCAATTGAGTTGCCCGCAGTAGTTGAGTTTGCCAATTTCTTTTGCTTGTAGTGGAAATAACTCGATGGATGTATAATCGATCTGTTGCTTTGTTTTTTCTGCTTCTATTAATGTAAGCAATGCATTCAATCCTGTACCAAACCCCATTTCAAAAATGCGAAGTTCGGCTTGGTCGCTGAATTGACGAAAGCCCGCGTCGATGAATACATGCATCGATTCCTGGATAGCACCATGAACGGAATGATAGGTAACGTTCATTTCCGGAACAGATACTGTATGTGAACCATCTTCGGTAAGAATTATTTCGCGATCCATCCTGCAAAATTAGTTGCATTCGTTACTTTTAGTACCCGTTATCAGAATAAATTGATAATTCCGGCCAGTTATGCATTACATCCCTCATCTCAGCAAGGATAAGAAAATGAAGAAAGTGATTGAAGCGGGGGAAACGCATGCCCTGAAAAAGAGAAAGAATATTTGCAACTATCTCTGCGCATCGATCATGAGCCAACAACTTTCTACCAAAGTAGCAAAGGTGATACACAACAGGTTTTTGGCATTGTATGGAAATAAAGAACCAGCGGCGCAGCAGATCATCGATACACCTTTTGAGCAATTGCGCGGTATTGGTTTATCGAATGCAAAGGTTAGCTACGTAAAAAATGTGGCGCAGTTTGAACTGGATCATGGAATGGATCATAAGAAGTTGCAGAAAATGGAGAATGAAGAGGTCATTGCTTACCTGACTCCAATAAAAGGAGTAGGCAGGTGGACGGTAGAAATGTTATTGATGTTTGCTTTGGGTAGGGAAGATGTATTTGCGATCGATGATCTGGGTATTCAGAATGGCA
>JBDTPD010000172.1:0-7876 GCA_039932855.1 Chitinophagaceae bacterium
CGATGTTATTTTTAAACTTCGGATCGTTTTGCATCTTGCTGATATCAGCAGGACGACCAGCGCCCATCGTATAGATCTTTACAGGATCGAAAGGAGCAGTGATGTACCAGAAGGAGCCGGTGCCTGTCTTGGAGGTACCTGAAGTAGTTGAAGCCGAAGTATTTTTCAACTCATATTCTTCTGCGGTGTAAGTAAGAATGGTTTTTGTTTTACCTGTTTTGGTAATAGTAAATTTCTCATCACCCTTATCTTTTGCCAATGGCGCTTTCTTAATAGAAGTAGCTACATCTTTACCTGCCTGTGCACCTTCGCCTACTATCTTAGGCATGCTCATGACGGTGATCGTTTTATCTTTATCATCGAATATCCATGTATGACCTTTTTTAGAATAGATCATCAGGCTGAAACTTTTATCTTCTGGTTTTATAGCTGTATAGTCACCATTTGATGTGAAGTAATAGGTAACTTCCTGGTATGCCTTTCCATTATTGTCGTCGTCATCAGGATCTTTCGCCGTGCGTTGCACCACCTGCCAATCGAAGTTTATGATTGCTGGAATCGGCTCATCCAATTCTGGTGGAGGAGTGTTGGTATTGGTAGTAGTTGATGAAGTGGTAGCACCACCGGAAGAAGTTTTGCTTACCGATTGATTGGTGCTATCTGCATTGGCGCTCTTCTTATTCTTTTTTGAAAAAATATTGTTGACGCCTTTGTCGATGGCTTTTTCGGTACCGGTCTGAGCTCCTTTCTTTGCGCCTTCGCCGGCTTTTCTTTTAAGAATATTGCCAAGTTGGGCAGAAGATATATCGGCGAATAATAATCCGGCGATAAAGACAAAAAGGTATTTTTTCATATCCTGTTTTTTTAAAGTCAGGATGAAACTACTTCTGTTTCAGACCCGTAGATAGCGGCGGTATGTAGCCGGCGGAAATGAGTAAATAGTCGGGGGAGGTCAGTCGACAGTTGGTAGTTGGCAGTCTGCAGTTGGCAGTTGCCAGTCAGCTAATACCAGTTAGGTATATTCGATGCAGGTCTTGAAGAATGAGGGGGATTATAATTTGGAAAGACAAACAGCAAGACTGCTTTTCCATTCTTTGATAGGAATACGAAACGTATGATTGATCTTATTTGTATTCAATGCAGAATAGCCGGGACGCATAGCCGGTGTAGGGTACTGGGAAGAAGGAATAGGATTGACGATACAGGAACTGTGAGATAATTCTTTGATGGCAGTGGCAAACTCAAACCAGCTAATGATACCGCTATTGCTATAATGATAAATACCCGGTTGCCAGTTACCGGATACAATGATATCCTTGATCGCCTCAGCAAGATCAGCAGCATAAGTTGGTGAACCTGCCTGGTCATTCACCACATTGATCGATGGCTTCTCACTCATCAACCGCAACATTGTTTTTACAAAGTTTTTTCCAAACGTTGAATACACCCATGAAGTACGAATGACAATAGAAGAAGGATTGAGTTTCATCGCCAGCATCTCGCCTTCAAGTTTAGAGGCGCCATACACACTTTGCGGATGTGTAGGTGAATCTTCTGTATAAGGAGTCGTTGCTTTCCCATCAAATACATAATCAGTAGAGATATGTATAAAGCGGGTGTTATATTCTTTGCAAATGGAAGCTAAAGCACCAACCGCTTCCGAATTGATATGATAGGCTGATTCTTTTTCTGTTTCCGCTTTATCAACAGCTGTATAGGCGGCGCAATTGATTAAATAAGCAGGCTGATGTTTTTTAAAAAAATCATTTACCTGTTGCTTATCATGAATAGATAATTCTTCTTTAGATAAAAAAATACATTGGAAAGAAGTGAAAGAAGAAGAAATAGCCTGGAACTCTTTACCCAACTGGCCATTGGCACCTGTGATCAATATCGTCGGTGTTGATGCCATTAATCTTTAAAGACAAATGTATTTTTGCAATCAGCTAATGATGGAAGCACTTTATCTTTATCTGATACAATGACTTTATCAGCAGGCACTTTCCAGTCAATCGCCAGTTTTGGATCATTATAAAAAATACCACCTTCGCTTTCTTTATTATAGAAAGTATCACATTTATACAAGATCTCTGCTTTTTCGCTTAATACAGAAAAGCCATGGGCGAAACCACCCGGTACAAAAATCTGTTTTTTATTCTCCGCCGATAATTCAATAGCGTAAGATTGACCAAATGTGGGTGAACCTTCGCGGATATCAACTACTACATCGAGGATAGTACCATATAATGCACGTACTAATTTAGCTTGTGCATACGGCGGTAGCTGGTAATGCAATCCGCGGATGACACCGTAGCAGGAAGAAGATTGATTATCCTGCACGAACATGGTCGTTACACCTTCCTGCTCGAATACCTGTGCATTGTAAGATTCAAAAAAATAACCCCGGCTGTCTCCAAATACTTTTGGTTCAAAAACCAGTAACCCCTGTATGTTAGTAGCGATGAATGGCATATTATAAGCTCCAGTAATTCCTGTTTGTAATTTTATTACGATAGATACCTTTCAGATCTGCGATTAGTCCGTGTGACTTAGTGATGCTTGCATAATAGGCATCATCAAGATTTTTATATTCTTCGTGCGGTACCGTAATGATGACGGCATCGTAATCTGTTCCGGTTTTTTCTGCCAGCTTAAATCCATATTCATGATTCAATTCATCTGAATCAGCATACGGATCTTCTACATCCACATTTACATAAAAAGCACGAAGCGCACTGACCACATCAGCTACTTTGGAATTGCGGATATCACTGACATTTTCTTTAAACGTCGCTCCTTTCACCAATACCTTTGACGCTTTTACATCACCAGCGTGTTTGATAATATGCTGCACCACTTTCTTTGCAACATGTTTGGCCATATTATCATTGATATTTCTTCCGGCAAGGATCACCTCCGCATCATATCCGAGTTTATTTGCTTTGTACGTAAGATAGTAGGGATCGACACCGATACAATGGCCGCCTACCAGTCCTGGTTGAAATTTTAAGAAGTTCCATTTCGTACCGGCAGCTTCCAATACTTCGTATGTATTGATGTTCATCATATCGAAGATGATCGACAATTCATTCATCAATGCAATATTGAGATCACGTTGTGTATTCTCGATGATCTTGGCTGCTTCCGCTACTTTGATAGAAGATGCTTTGTGTACACCCGCTTGTACAACGAGTTCATAAACCTGGGCGATCTGATCCAATGATTCCTTATCACAACCAGATACCACTTTAACAATCTTAGCGAGTGTATGCGTTTTATCACCCGGGTTGATCCGTTCTGGTGAATAACCTAATTTAAAATCAGTGATATTTTTTAACCCGGATAATTTTTCAATCACCGGCAAACAATCTTCTTCTGTACAACCCGGATACACGGTTGATTCAAACACTACATAATCTCCCTTCTTAATTACCTTACCAATAGTCTCAGAAGCTTTGCGAACAGGGATCAGATCAGGTACATTTTGTTCATCAACAGGAGTAGGTACAGCCACGATAAAGAATTTCGCTTCGCGCAATACGTCGAGTGAAGTGGTGAAGACGATATCACAACCTTCAAAATCTTTTTTCTCCAGTTCATTACTCGGATCGATACCTTCTTTCATCATACCGATCCTCTTTTCATTAATATCAAATCCTATGACCGGCACTTTTCTGGCAAACTCCAATGCAATAGGCAGCCCGACATAGCCGAGACCGATAATTGCTAGTTTTGCTTTTTTTGCGACGAGTTCTTCGTACATGAATTCCTTTTAAAAGCTATTAGCTATTAGCTGTTAGCTATTAGCTCTTATAGCGGGATATTATAATTAATGACAGAATCTGATTTAAGTCTAATAGCTAACAGCTAATAGCTTTTCACTTATTTAGAACTGATAAACTCTTTTGGTTGTTTTCTCCATTCTTCTTCTGGTAACGATTTGAAATAATCATAAGTGATCTTGAGGCCCTCTTTACGATCAATCTTTGGTTCCCAACCCAGCAACTGTCTTGCTTTGGTAATATCGGGCTTGCGTTGTTTCGGATCATCGACAGGCAATGGCTTGTAAATGATCTTTACCTTATTACCGGTGAGCGCTAATATTTCTTCTGCAAAATCTTTTAATGATATTTCATTGGGATTACCAATGTTAACCGGCATTTGATAATCACTGAGTAATAAACGATAGATGCCTTCTACCAGGTCATCGACATAGCAGAAGCTTCTTGTCTGTGATCCATCACCAAATACAGTCAGGTCCTCTCCACGCAATGCCTGTCCGATGAAGGCAGGCAATGCTCTTCCATCATTTAATCGCATTCTTGGACCATAGGTATTGAAGATGCGAACGATCCTTGTTTCTACCCCATGAAAAGTATGATAGGCCATGGTGATAGATTCCATGTATCGTTTTGCCTCGTCATATACACCACGCGGACCAACAGGATTTACATTTCCCCAATACTCTTCTGTCTGCGGATGCACCAATGGGTCACCATATACTTCACTGGTAGAAGCTACCAGCATACGTGCTTTTTTTGTTTTAGCTAAACCAAGACAATTGTGTGTACCCATCGCTCCTACTTTCAATGTTTGAATAGGAATTTTCAAATAATCGATAGGACTTGCCGGTGAAGCAAAGTGCATGATGTAATCAAGATCACCCGAGACATGGATGAACCTGGTAACATCATGATGATAAAATTCAAATTCAGGAAGTTTGAACAGGTGGTCGATATTACGCATATCACCAGTGACAAGATTGTCCATACCGATAACATGATAACCTTCTTTGATAAACCTGTCGCATAAGTGCGAACCCAGGAATCCGGCCGCACCTGTAACAAGTACTCTTTTTTTCTTCATAAGTATATGGTGCTAAATTTTTATTTTACTGCGGCTCTGCCGATGCTTTCATAATGAAAACCCTGCTCAATCATAGCTGACACCTCAAACAGGTTGCGCCCGTCGAAGATAGCTTTGTTTTTGAGCGATTTTTCGATCTTGGTAAAATCAGGTGTACGGAACTCGTTCCACTCGGTAGCAATGATCAATGCATCTGCATTATCCAATGCTTCATACTGGCTCTCCGCATATTTGATCTTATCGCCGATCTGTTTTTTTACATTGTTCATTGCTTCAGGATCGAATGCACAAACAGTAGCGCCTGCTTCCACCAATGCATCGATGATGTATAAAGCTGGCGCCTCACGGATATCATCAGTGTTTGGTTTGAAAGCAAGTCCCCATAAAGCAAAATGTTTTCCTTTGAGGCTATTCTTGAAAAAGCTTTTGATCTTAGGAATGAGATGAAGCTTTTGTGCCTCATTCACTTCCATAACAGCATCGAGAATTTTGAAATCATAATTGACTTCGCTGGAAGATTTTACCAATGCCTGTACATCTTTAGGGAAACAACTTCCACCGTATCCGATACCGGGAAATAAGAATCGTTTACCGATACGGTTATCACTACCGATACCACGACGCACCATATCTACATCCGCACCCAGCAATTCGCAAAGGCGCGCAATTTCATTCATAAAAGAAATCTTGGTAGCGAGGAAAGAGTTAGCTGCATACTTGGTCAACTCTGCTGAACGCTCATCCATGAAAATAACAGGATTGCCCTGGCGAACAAACGGACCATACAGATCGCCCATCAGCTTCTTTGCTCTTTCAGAAGTAGTACCGATGACAACGCGATCAGGTTTCATGAAATCATCAACAGCAACCCCTTCGCGTAAGAACTCCGGATTAGAAACAATGTCAAATGTATTTTCCAATCCTTTTGCAGCTGTTTCAAGAATGGCATCTCTTACTTTTTCTGATGTACCAACCGGAACAGTACTTTTATCAACGATCACTTTATAATCACCGGCCTTGAGCAATTTTCCCAGGTCTTTTGCAACACCCAATACATATTTCAGGTCAGCAGATCCATTTTCACCGGGAGGCGTTGGTAAGGCAAGAAAAATAATGGAGGCCTCTTTAATTCCTTCTTCGAGACTGGTGGTGAAATGAAGACGATCCTCTTTCACATTACGGAGAAATAATTTTTCCAATCCTGGTTCGTAGATCGTGATCTCTCCGTTGCGAAGTTTGTTTACCTTCTGCGCATCGATATCTACACAAAAGACATTGTTACCAGTTTCGGCAAAACATGTTCCGGTGACCAACCCTACATAACCGGTTCCTACAACTGCGATCTTCATAAATGGTGTGAATGGTTTAGGTTAATTGATATATTCTAACACTTTGGTGGTGATAAATTGTAATTGCTCTTCGTCCATTTCAGTATGAACAGGCAAAGAAATAACGCGTTCAGTGAGCCAGTCAGTCGTTGGCATTTTTTGCGAAGCAACATTGAACTGCTCAAACATTTTCTGGCGATGACCCGGCACCGGGTAATAGATCATTGCCGGAACTTTGTGAGTAGCCAGGAATTCTTTCAATCCATTTCTTAACGCAGCAGAGTTTGCGCCATCTTCTAACAACATGGTGTATTGGTGAAATACGTGTCTGCTGTAAGGTGCTCTTGCAGGTGTTGTTATTTTTTTATGATTGGCAAATGCTTTATCATAAAAATCAGCGACTGCTCTGCGGGCATTGATATATTCATCGAGGTGCTGCAGTTTTATATCGAGAATTGCAGCCTGTATAGAATCGAGACGGCTATTGCAGCCAATAACATCATGATAGTATTGACGGCTCTGACCATGATTGGCAATCATTTTCATTTTTGCTGCCAGGTCATCATCATTGGTAAAAATAGCGCCGCCATCTCCGAATGCACCGAGATTCTTGGATGGGTAAAAAGAAGTAGTACCGATATGACCGATAGAACCGGTTTTCTTTTTGCTACCATCTTTAAACGTATAATCACAACCGATCGCCTGTGCATTGTCTTCGATCACAAACAGGTTGTGCTTTTTTGCAATTGCCATGATCTCATCCATGGGTGCTGCTTGTCCGTACAGGTGAACCGGAACGATCGCTTTTGTTTTTGGGGTAATCGCTTTTTCCAATGCGATCGGATCCATGCAAAAAGTTTTTGCATCTACTTCAACGAACACAGGGGTCAATTGCAGTAAAGCGATCACTTCGGTAGTAGCGATGTAGGTAAATGATGGAGTAATGACTTCGTCACCGGGACGAAGACCGAGGGCCATCATCGCGATTTGTAACGCATCAGTTCCGTTGGCACAGGGAATAGTATGAGTAACGCCGTTGTAGGCGGACAGGTGAGCGGTAAAATCCTGGACGATCTTGCCATTGATAAAGGCGGAACTTTCCATCACCTGGAGGACAGCCTGATCTACTTCAGACTTGATCTTCTGGTATTGGGTTTTTGTATCCACCATTTGAATTGGCCGCATATAAAGTACGATTTAAGAAGTACGAAGTACGTACCCGCCCGTTCTCACCTTGATCTATTCGCTTAGCTCTAACACATTGGTGCGTTCGGGCGGGCAAAAATAGTAAAATAAGGGTAGTTTCCTGCTTTGCATTTACTTTTGCGCTGCAAAAGTTAACTAATGAGAAATAAGGAATAAGAAATCAGAAATGAGAAAGTTTAGCGAGCCTAATGCGGCACTTTCTCATTTCTGATTTCTTATTCCTTATTTCTCATTGAAAACACGTTTCTCACAGCTTAAAATCAGCCTTTTTGGGTGTATTTTTTTACAATATTTTTCTCTTCCTATTCAAAATCGGTATCCGCATAGCCGCGCTTTTCAATGCAAAGGCAAAAAAATGGTTGGTTGGCCGACTGAACATATTTTCCAGAATTGATGAACAAAAGCCTGCGGCGGCCGGCAAAACTGTTTGGATGCACTGCGCCAGCCTTGGTGAGTTTGAGCAGGGGAGGCCTTTG
>JBDTPD010000173.1:0-7875 GCA_039932855.1 Chitinophagaceae bacterium
AGACAGTAGTCTTCCTTCCGGTGTCGGTGCAGACTGGCCGTTATGGGAAGTTTTCATTCGTAGTAAACAAGGATTGGATCATAAACATGCTGGTAGTCTTCATGCCGCAGATGCACAGATGGCGATTGAGAATGCAAGAGACGTATACACAAGAAGAATGGAAGGAGTAAGCATCTGGGTAGTAGAGTCAAAATATATTCATGCATCAAGTCCGGAAGAAGCATCATCACTGTATGAACCTGCCAATGACAAGGTGTATCGTCATCCGACCTTTTACGATTTGCCTGATGAAGTAAATCATATGTAATGAGCAAACTTGAAAATTGATTATTGCGTATTGATCCGATAGCTATCGGATATTGAATATTAAAAAAAGCATTCTTGAAAACACAGTCCCTCATAGATTACACTCTTCACTTAGCTGACAACAGTTTAATACTCGCTCAGCGCAATGCCGAATGGTGTGGTCATGGTCCTATATTAGAACAAGACATTGCCATCACCAACATCTCCCTCGATCTATTAGGTCAATCAAGAAACTTTTATCAATACGCCGCCCAACTAATAAATAATTCTCAACAATCGGAGGGTAAAGCCCCCTCCTTGGGAGGGGGTTTGGGGGAGGCCACAGAAGACACCTTATCCTCTCTCCGCACCGAGCGCCAATTCAAAAACTGTCTCCTCGCCGAACAACCAAATGGCGATTGGGGACAAACCATCCTTCGTCAGTTTTTCTTCAGCGCCTATCAATACTTATTATATAGTCATCTGCAACAGAGCACCGATGAACAATTAGCTGCTATTGCTGCAAAAGCTATCAAAGAAGTGACATATCATCTTCGCTGGAGCAGTGAATGGGTCATTCGTTTGGGCGATGGCACCGAAGAAAGTCATGAAAGAATGATGCATGCTATTGATGAATTAGCGATGTACACCGGTGAAATGTTTGAACCAGCTTCTTATGAAACAGAAGTGATCAGTACAAAACAGGGAGTGAACATGGCTGACCTGAAAGAAACATGGATGAGAAAGGTGAAAGAAGTATTTGATGAAGCCACCTTAATTTTTCCCGGAAATATATTTACGCAAAAAGGCGGCAAAGAAGGAAAACATACAGAACATCTCGGTTATATCCTTACCGAATTACAATATATGCAGCGCACTTATCCCGGTGCAGAATGGTAACGAGTAATGACACCCGTCACTGATATATCAACCCATCATATATGGTCAATACTTGAAAAAGTAACGGACCCAGAAGTTCCTGTGCTTACCGTGATCGATCTTGGTATCATTCGTGAAGTGACAGTGAATGATGGTGAAGTAAAAATCGTGATCACTCCTACGTATAGTGGTTGTCCTGCTATGGATATGATCAGGATAAATATAAAAATGGCGTTGCTGGAGCATGGTTATAAAAAAGTAAATGTGGTACAAACGCTTTCTCCTGCCTGGACCACCGATTGGATGACAGAAGAAGGCAAACAAAAATTAAAAGAATACGGAATTGCTCCGCCAAATACCAAACAACTGGTTTGTCATCCTGATTTATTTGCCATAGAAGAAGCTATTCAATGTCCGCATTGCCATTCTTATCATACACATATCGTCAGCGAATTTGGTTCCACTGCCTGTAAAGCGTTATATCAATGTGATGATTGTAAGGAGCCGTTTGATTATTTTAAATGCCATTGAGGAAGTTGAAAAGTTGAAGGTTGAAAAGCCTGCCTGCGGCAGGCAGTTGAATGGCAGAATATGATGAATGTAATTTTCCTGTAGGATTGTTCTTTTCAACTCTTCAACAGCGAAGCTATTCAACATTCAACAACCAACACTAACTTTGCCTTATGTCATCCATTTTATTTGAAATTAAAAACAGCATCGCCTGCGTCACACTCAACCGTCCTGATAAACTCAATTCATTTAACCGTGAAATGGCGTTGCTGATGCAGGAAAAATTAGATGTATGTAAAAATGATTCATCGATACGTTGTGTGTTGATCACTGGTGCAGGTAAGGCATTCAGTGCGGGACAGGATCTGGCAGAAGTAGTGGATCCGAATGGACCGGGTATGCAAAAAATCCTTTCAGAACATTATAATCCGATTGTAACAAGAATAAAAGCATTGGAAAAACCAGTAGTAGCAGCCGTTAATGGAGTAGCAGCTGGCGCCGGCGCTAACATTGCATTATGCTGCGATATTGTCACCGCCTCACAAACTGCTTCTTTTATACAGGCATTCTCCAAAATCGGATTGATCCCTGATAGCGGAGGCACACATACATTACCAAGATTGATCGGCTGGCAAAAGGCAAGTGCCTTAATGATGCTCGGAGAAAAGGTCAGCGCCGAAGAAGCAGAAAGAATAGGAATGATCTATAAAGTTTTCTCCAATGAAACATTTATGGAAGAAACAAATAAGATAGTTACCACCTTATCACAAATGCCTACCCGTGGATTAGCATATACAAAACAAGTATTACAGCTTTCTTTTACCAATAGCTTTGAGCAGCAATTGAAAGAAGAAGATAATTTTCAGCAACGCGCTGCACAAACAACCGACTACAAAGAAGGCGTTCAGGCATTCTTAGAAAAAAGACAACCCTTATTTAAAGGAGAATAATCAAATCCATTTCCATGCATAATCAAAAAGATCAGTTAGCAACCGACGTAGTCGCCCACATGATGAAAAACGACTTGTTTTCTCAATGGCTCGGTATAGAAGTATTAGCAGTAAAAGAAGGATATAGCAAAATCAGGATGACAGTTCGCAAAGAAATGATCAATGGCTTTGGTATTGTACACGGAGGTATTGCCTTCTCATTGGCAGATAGCGCTTTTGCTTTTGCCTGCAACAATCGCAACAACTTATCAGTAGCGCTTGATACCGGCATTAATTTTATCAAACCCGTACATGTTGATGATATATTAACGGCCGAAGCAAAGGAATTGCATAATGGTAAATCAACTGGCCTCTATCATATTACTGTTACTAATCAAAAAGATCATACAGTAGCTCTCTTTAAAGGAACATGTTTTCGAACAAATAAAAGCTTGATGCAAAAATAATGTACGATGTTAGATGTACGATGTACGCCCTTCCGATAACTATAGAGTCTTCATTTATCGAACAGTCGTACATCGTACATCTAACATCGTACATCTTTAGCTAATATTAAACATCATGATTTACTCCTTTGGTCCATATATTCCTGTTGTCGATCCATCTTCATTCGTACATCCCCAGGCTGCTGTAACCGGTAATGTTATTATTGGAAAAAATTGTTACATCGGACCAGGCGCCGCTCTACGTGGTGATTGGGGCCAGATCATTTTAGAAGATGGTTGCAATGTGCAGGAAAATTGTACCGTCCATATGTTTCCCGGCGTCACTGTATTATTAAAGGAAGGTGCGCATATTGGTCATGGCGCTATAATTCATGGGTCAACAATTGGAAAGAATTGCCTGATCGGGATGAATAGCGTAATCATGGATAATGTAATACTTGGTGATGAATGTATAGTCGGCGCATTGACCTTTATTAAAGAAGGAGAACATATTCCATCCCGGAGTTTGGTCGTTGGCAACCCCGGAAAGATCATCAAACAGGTCAGCGATGAAATGATGGCCTGGAAAACGACGGGTACCTCATTATACCAGGCGCTTCCGGCCCAGATGAAACAGAGCAAAGCCTGCGATCCGCTCACCCAAATTCCAGCTGATTTGCCTAAACAAAACTCCGTTTATTCCCCGTTTAAACAGCCTGAAGGTAAGTAGCATAAGTTATTATAGTGTATAACTTTTTCTTATAGAAAATTAGTATAATTCATTATTGCCTGTTATTTTTACCTCCTCAAGTCACACCAACACCTTCCCCCTAACACAAGGTTGATTCGTATCCAAACTCCTCTAAAAGGCTTCTTAATCTATCCCTTCAATCGCCATTATTTCCATCCTCCTGAGATTTGACCTTCCTTTTTAATTCAATGCTTATCATTCGATAAGGCCTGTTCATTTATCCTTTTTAAATGCCGTTTTATCCATGTCTGGAAAGCCAGTTATAAACTGAGCAATCTCTATTTTCTACATAATAAAACCTGAAGCATGAACAAGTTTTATCTTATGTTGATAGCAATATCAGCACAACTGACCGTGATGGGTCAACCAACCCAACCTCCCGCGCCTGTTGCGTGTAACGCTACAAGCTGCACTACAAATTCCACTATAGACGTATGTCCACCCATCGGAAGTACTGTTGTAAGCAGTCACCAGGGCGGTGTTTACAATCGGAGTAACAATGCCGATCATCTTGGCGTCAATGCCGTTTGGCGCTATCGCAACATGGCCGTTGTAAACAATGTTACGATCAATGCAGAGATCACCATCGATGCTATTTCCAACGCAACACTGGATGCATTTGATGATGATGCAGCAGTAGATCAGAACAACAATTCTATTGCAGGTTTCTTTGCCCCGCGTATTGGCGCCGATCAAACACTGAATGGAACCGACCGCAGAGGTTATGTTCAATTCACCATGAGGTTTTTCAGAAACTCTACCGGCACTAATAACAATACAGATGCAGACTTCGCCAACTCGGTCAGTCTTGTCGGTATTAACTATGTCCATTATGATATCGATGGTAACGATGCAAATAATGTTACCACTGGTTCAGCCGGCAGTTGGTTCCGCGAAACCGGAGTAGCCAAAAGAATTTCCGCTGCCAATCCATTGGTCATCGCCGATGCACAAACAAATCTCGTGTCATATACTTATACTGATCCTGTTGCCACTACCTGGACAGGCTTTGCAGGTTCCGCCTGCGAAAGAGATGGCGTAAGTCGTTGTTCACAGGTTGCTTCTTCTTTCTCCTATAATGGGAGTCTGCCAGCAATCACTTTCCGTATGGGATATGATTATAATGCAGGTGGTAATATCGGAAGGCCGATCAGACAGTACGGTTCAAGGATCGGTTGTTTTAATTTCCCTAGTCCTATCACCTTACCGGTTAAATTACTTTCTTTCTCCGGCAGTTATAACAACAATAAAACATTGTTGAACTGGGAAACTGAGAACGAAGTAAACTTCGATCATTATGAAATAGAACGTGGTGGTAATGGCAGAGACTTTATCATTGTCGGTTCTGTACCTGCACAAAAAAATGGCAATCGTAAAACTTACCAATACAGTGATGATCTGTCGGCAAATAATGAGAACGTTTTATATTATCGTTTGAGAATGGTAGACATCGATGGCAAGTATAGCTATAGCAATGTGATCATGATCCGCAGGGATCAAACGACCATGAGTGGTATTTTAATTAGCCCTAATCCGGCTATCAGTTCCGGACCTGTTACTATCAGACTGAATACAGGCAGCAGAAGAAATGTTGAGATCCGCGTGATCGACATGACTGGCAAACTGATCTTAAAACAACAAAATCAATTATCAGAGGGTATCAATAGCATCTCGATCAATAATCAGAACCGTCTTCAACCCGGCGTATATACCATCCAGGTAACAGGTGAAGAAGAAATACTGAGCAGCAAACTCTCTGTCATCCATTAATAAAAGCATTCTGATCTGCATGCTCAGGGTTTATACTCTGACCCCTTCGGCCCTTTGGCGGAGGGGTTTTTTTATTAGTTATACGTTTTAGGTGGTAAGTTTTAAGTACATGCTCTTATATGAAGCAGCTTGCTGTTTCAATTCTCAGAATACTAACTTAAAACTTACCACCTAAAACTTATAACTCCTTGAATCCGTTTATCAAAATTTCCTCCACCACATCCGGAATATTCGTAACTTAATCGTGCCGAAAATCACTCATTATTATCACTCACAAAACCTATGTTTATGAGAAAAAGTTTACTCGCTTCTTCCCTTTCTTTATTACTAGCCTCCACCGCCTTTAGTCAGACTGATCGCTTTGCGTATGTTGTTACCGATATGAATAAAGATGGTATCAACTGGAGCTATTTACGCAAAATAGATCTGCAATCATCTACCTATAGCGATGTAGTATTGAATGGCACAGATGCAACGAAGCCTGTCTTTGACGCCGCCACTAAAAAGCAATTGGCATCTCCTATCACCGATGCACGCTTTGGTACATTAGCCAACGCCGCATTCGGTACCGGTGTAGCTGCTATTGCGTTGGATAAAAAGAATAACCGTCTTTACTATACTCCCATGTTTATTGATCAGCTCCGCTATATCGATCTCAAAACATTAAAAGTATATGTTGTCAGCACGCCTTCTTTCGACGCATTGAAAGTAAAAGCAGCTGATCAAAGCAATATCATTACCCGCATGGCCTTTGCATCGGATGGCAATGGATATGCATTGACAAATGATGGTAATCACCTTTTAAAATTTACAACTGGTAAGAAATCAACGATAGTTGATCTGGGCACTTTAGTAGATGACGCAGACAACAAAGGCGTTTCTATTCATAATTCATGCAGCAGCTACGGTGGAGATATGATCGCTGATAATGATGATAACCTCTACGTATTTTCTGCACGCAATCATGTATTCCGTATCAACCTCGAAACAAAAGTGGCTACACATCTTGGTGCAGTAACCGGCTTACCGGAAAATTTCACTATCAACGGTGCTGCTGTTGGAAGTGATAATAAAATAATGGTGGCAAGCGCTACCACTAACAATGCATTATATACAGTAGACATAAAAAGCTGGACAGCTACCATGATCAACACTGGTGTTATTCCATGGCGCAGTTCTGATCTTGCAACCAGTAATTTATTAAATACAAAAACTGACAGAACGATTCCGCTGTTACTTTCTTCTCCGGAAGAAGTAACTAACAACAAAATGCAATTGTATCCAAATCCTGTTACCAATAATCATTTCACCATACAGTTCAATCAACCGGAAGGCAACTACACTATATTAGTAACAGATGTGCTGGGCAGACAAACAGTGCGTGCTGTTGCAAGTGTAAAAGGAAAAGGTCAGGTTCAATCAATCGATTTACCTGCTGATACAAAGAGTGGAGTTTACCTGGTGAAAGTAGTTGACAAGGATACCAAAACAATTTTCAGTAAAAAAGTATTGGTGCAATAAGCCAATCCAGTTATTCTTTGTTCGCATTACGGTGTTAAATTTAAAATAAGAAATAAGTAAAAAGAAATGAGAAAGGCACAGTCATAATGACTACACCTTTCTCATTTCTTTTTACTTATTTCTTATTACTCATCCCTGGTGGGAATATTTTCTACAATTTTATACCGCATTTCCCCTCTGTAACTTGCTGTTATTGTTTATTCTACTATTTTTCCCCGATAAATGGCCCACTTCGATAGAAAACTCTTAGTTCACGGAAGTGGTATGATTTTTTAACCTCTATGTATAGAAACAAGAAATCAATAACATCTTCATAATTTAAAATTGTAGTGTATGGCAACGATTCAAGAAAAAAATGCGGACGTATTAAATGATCTGATACAGATCAATAATGACCGCGTAACAGGATATGAAAAAGCAGCGAAAGAAACAGATGTAAAGGATGCAGATCTACGCTCTTTATTTACAGGCCTCGCAGCAGATAGTCGTAATAACGTATCTGCTCTCAGCAAGTATGTACAAAGAGCCGGTGGAGAGCCTGCAGAAGGTACAACAGCAAGCGGAAAGATCTACCGCGCCTGGATGGATGTAAAAGCAACTTTCTCAGGTAAAGACCGCAAGGCAATACTCGCATCATGCGAATTCGGAGAAGATGCAGCACAGAAAGCATACAAACAGGCTCTGACAGAGGATCTTTCTACAGATGTAAGGGACGTGATCACAGAACAACAGGCTGATCTTAAAAAATCACATGATAAGATCAAAAGGTTGCGTGATACACAAC
>JBDTPD010000174.1:0-7873 GCA_039932855.1 Chitinophagaceae bacterium
CGTTACGGCACACAGGCTGTTTTTTTATCAGCAGGCGGTTATCATCATCACATCGGTTTAAATACCTGGTACAGTAAGAATGCGCAACCTGCGCCCATAAATACTGCGGGTTTGTTTCATACTGCCATAACGACTAGCCATGCCGGCAGCTAAAATCACCAATGTTGCATCCATATCTGTTGTATAATTTGAGGTACGAAAATAGGGAAAAAGCGATTAGCCATTAGCTATTAGCTATTAGCTATTAGCATTCTCAAATAGAAAATACTAATAGCTAACAGCTAATCGCTAATAGCTTTATTCTGCATCATTGTTTAATTTCGTCAGAATGCTCCATCCGCCTACGCCTTCTCATATCACCCTCGATAATATTTCTCATCTCTACAAAGGGATTGAAGTGAGCATACTTCGTCTCGATAAACTGCATCCTGTTATTTCCGGGAATAAATGGTACAAGCTGCGTTATTATCTGGAAGAAGCGACTGCGCAGCATAAAAAAGGAATTGTCACTTTCGGCGGCGCGTGGTCCAATCATATATTGGCAACAGCAGCTGCCTGCCAGTTGCAGGGATTGGCGAGCATTGGAATCATTCGTGGTGAGGAACCAGCTGATTGGTCATCTACATTGCTGCAGGCAAAAGAACTGGGCATGCAGTTCATTTTTATTTCACGGGAAGAATACCGCGATAAAAAATTACCAGAGAATATCTCCAATGATTATTATGTGGTGAATGAAGGGGGCTATGGAAAAACAGGAGCGAAAGGTGCGGCTGGTATCATCGACGGCTACAACAATAATTTTACACATTATTGTTGTGCAGTTGGTACCGGCACTATGATTGCAGGGTTGATCAACGCAGCGGCAGGACAAAAAATTACAGGGATCAGTGTGATGAAAAATAACAAGCAACTGCCAGAGCTGATACAAACACTTGTGCAGAGTCGCGATACTGAGTGGGAGGTACTGCACGATTACCATTTCGGTGGTTATGCGAAATATGAACCCCGGTTACTGCAATTCATGAATGATTTTTACAGGAACACCGGCATCCCTTCTGATTTTGTGTACACGGGGAAATTATTTTACGCAGTGAATGACCTGATCGGGAAAGATTACTTCCCTGCACATAGTAAAATACTGGTCGTACATAGCGGAGGATTGCAGGGAAATGCGTCGCTCCACAAAGGAACGTTAATGTTCTGATTTCTTAGAGCTGTGTATTATCTTTGTCTGGTTAGGTACAAAAGAATCCATGTCCTTATTCGTTTCCTAAGTATGAACAAACTGATCCTGATCTTTCTTCTTGTTTCACTCATCATAGGCAATCGCTCTTTTGCCCAGGATACTATTCCAAATTTCGCGTTGAAGAATGTGGGAAATAACCGGATTCTTATCGGATGGCACAACAACTTTGAATCAGTCAGGCAGATCAGTATTCAACGTTCATTTGACAGTCTCAAAAATTTCAAGACCATCCTTACTGTTGCAGATCCTACATTACCTGAAAATGGATACCTCGATACAAAGGCGCAGAATGGCCACATGTTTTATCGCTTATACATTATGCTCGACAAAGGTGTTTTCCTGTTCAGTAACACCAAGCGGCCATTTATGGATTCTATCGCAGCGGCTGTTGCAATAGTAGCAGATAGTGCAGCAAGAAAGATGACAATGATACGTGCAGATAATCCCAGTCTTGTACAAGCGATTCCGAATGATGGCGCCGTAATAGGACCAGTGACGCTGAATAATAAACCCAAGACAGAAACATGGGTGGCTTCAAAATATGTATACACGCTGAAAGATGGAGTGATCAGGATAAATTTACCAGACGATTCTACCAAGAAATATGATATCAAATTCTATACGCTCCGTGAAGAATTCTTATTTGAATTAAAAGATATCAAAGAAAGAACTTTCAAAGTCGATAAAGCTAACTTCTATCATGCCGGCTGGTTCAAGTTTGAGTTGTATGAGAATGAAATACTCAAAGAAAAGAATCGGTTTTATTTAGCAAAAGAATTTTAAAAATTTATGAATTAGGAATTATGAGTTAAGAATGTTGCGTGATTGATTACGACATTCATAACTCATAATTTCTAATGTTCTACTCTATCAATTTAGAATCGAACACTTTCTCAAAGTTCTTCTTCAGCTTTTCCTTCACCTCTTCCACATCAACTTCCCTTCCTAATTCTTTTTGTAATGAAGTGACTTGTTTGCCTTGTATACCGCAGGGAACGATGAGTTGGAAATAATCGAGATTGGTATTTACATTCAGTGCAAAGCCGTGCATCGTTACCCAACGACTGCTACGTACACCGATCGCACAGATCTTTCTTTCTTTTCCCTTTACAAAAGGATCTATCCATACACCTGTTTCTCCTGGTGAACGATCGCCTTTGATACCATATTCGGCAAGCGTAAGGATAATAATCTCTTCAATACTGCGCAGGTACTTTCCTATATCGGTATAAAATTTTTCTAAATCCAGGATAGGGTAACCTACTATCTGTTGCGGGCCATGAAAAGTAATATCACCACCACGATTGGTTCGGAAAAAATCAATGCCACGTCTCTTCAATAATTCTTCGCTCAACAGCACATTGTCCATGTTGCCGCTTTTTCCAATGGTAAATACTGGTGGATGTTCGACAAGCAGTAAGTAGTGGCTGGTCTTAAGAGGCGAGTCGTCAGTCGTCAGTCGGCAGTCGGCAGTCGGCAAGCTCTCATTCGAAAAGGTATTAGCAGATTCGGCGATTGTATTCTGTTCAGCAAGCGTTCTTAATACAGATTTTATCCTTACATTTTCCTGCAACAATTCTTCCTGGTAGTCCCACGCCTCTTTATAAGGCATCACACCCAAATCCCTGAATATGACTTCCTGTTTTTCCATATCAACCCACAAATTTATAGTACAATAACAGTTTTCCGATACTTATGTTGATTTCAAATCTTCAATCCTATAGTAACCATTCTATTATCAAGGGACTGCAGACTGCCGACTGAAAGACTGCCCACTGCCAACTGCAAACTGCCAACTGCCGACTGATACATACCTTTGCGCAAAACAGCAAGACCCCATGGTGCAACCAGCCGGAAATAGTGAAGAAGAAATAAATGAAAACAGTGAAGAGCTTTATGAACGTTTTAGTTTTAAAACGGATAAGGGACAGGAGCCGCTGCGCATAGATAAGTACCTGATGAACAGGATCGAAGGTGCTACCCGTAATAAATTACAGCAGTCGATCAATAACGGAATGGTGTTGGTTAACGGCAAAGAGGTACGTCCCAATTACAAGATCAAAGCACTGGATGAAGTGATCGTGTATTCGGATATGAGTCCGGAGCAAACAGATGTGGTACCGGAGAATATTCCGCTCAATATCGTTTATGAAGACACTGATATCATGCTCATCAACAAACCCCCGGGTATGGTGGTACATCCGGGAAGTGGTAATTATACCGGTACGCTATTGAATGGAGCAGCCTGGCATTTAATGCAACAAAATCCTTCGCTGACTGAAGATACCTTACCGCGTTATGGACTGGTGCACCGGATCGATAAGAATACAAGCGGGTTATTGGTAATGGCGAAGAGTGATATGGCCATGCGACATTTAGCCAAACAATTCTTTGATCACACCATCAGCAGAAAATATATAGCGCTTGTGTGGGGCGATATCCAGGAAGATGAAGGAACGATCATTGCACACGTGGGTCGTCATCAGCGCTTCCGTAAATTATTTGAAGCCTATCCGGAAGGTGATCATGGAAAAGAAGCGATCACACATTATAAAGTCATCGAACGATTCGGATATGTAACATTGGTACAATGCATGCTCGAAACCGGACGCACTCACCAGATCCGCGTACATATGAAATATCTCGGTCACCCATTATTCAGCGATGATTTTTATGGTGGTGATAAAATTCTCAAAGGAACCGTATACGCCAAGTACAAACAATTTGTCGATAACTGTTTCGCCATTCTTCCAAGACAAGCACTGCATGCAAAGACACTTGGATTCATTCATCCCACTACCGGCAAAGAAATGTTCTTTGATACGGAATTGCCGGATGATATACAGCAGGTGATAGACAGATGGAGGAACTATTCGAAAGAGAGAAGCTATTGAGGGAAGCTATTAGCCTTTAGCTGTTAGCTTTTAGCGCTTGCTACTTGAAGAATACTAATAGCTAATAACTAACAGCTAATAGCTTATTTTCCTGTTTCAAAATCAAACAATGTAGCAGTAAAAGCTCCTCTTTCCCTCTTCTTCATTATTACTCCCCAGTTGCCATTGTAGCGGAGAAGTTTGGGAACTAGGTAGTCGCCGAATTTTGTGAGCTGTACTTCCATTTGTACATCGAAATCATAAACGCCGGCATCATAACTGAGATGATAATTACGCGCCATCACTTCCATGGTCTTTGCATCAAACCAGGTAGTCATATTATCGATGACGATCTTATCTTTTTTTCCGCCTGACAGATCTTCTTTGGCTTTAATAGAAAATATATAGCACGACTTGCCTTCATAATCTCCCTGGTCGATCAGGAAATCATAGTATTCGGCCACATCCGGATCAAAGATGTTGATCTTATTACCGATGAATGGAATACCAGGAATTTTCTTACCGGGATTAAAGAATAATGTTTTGAGCTGTTCTTTATTTTTTGCTAATCCGCTTTTACCTTTTGTATTAAAAGAGGTACCGGCGACAATATTAGTTTCATCACACACTTTTCCATTGGTAAAAAATAATCCTGCATATAGTTCAGCGGTGTAATAATTATAGCTGCCATCTTTTGAAAAGAAATCGCCTTGCGTTTCCTGGGTGATCACATCCATCGTACGGCAATGATTGATGACATGTTGTTTGGTACGGCTTTGCATCGCTGCCTTCACGCTACCTTTTTTATCCGTAATACGAACATCATTGAGGGAAGTAAAGCCGAGTATATGAAGTGTGCGAAAGGCTTTATAAAAAGTAGTATCGTTCTTTACGCGTTCAATGAATTTCGGAACATTGATATCGGTTCCTACTACCACTTCTGAAAGCGCGATCATTTTTGCGAGGCGCTGATTATCCAGTGAATCCTGTTGGGCATAACAGCTAAGGGCGAGAAAGAAAAAGACAATGATAAAAAGCGAGCGAGTCATTTTGAATTTTTGAATTGGGAAATCGGTTAACTCATAAGGTTTGTCTTTAAAAGTCAGTACTGAATTATAGTAAAAACCTTATAGGTTGGTAAATTTCCGAATTCCAAAATTTCAAAATGCACGATTATTTTTCTGGAAATAACATTTTATAATCCACGCTGACTTTTCCTTTGGATATATCTGACAGTTTCCCTTTCATCAATTTGCGTTTCAGAGAAGAGATATGATCGATAAATAACTTGCCCTCGATATGATCGTACTCATGCAGGATCACACGGGCAGTCAATCCACGGAAAGTAGTCGTGTGTGTTTTAAAATTTGCATCCTGGTATTCCACTGTCACACGTTCATTGCGAACAATATCCTCTCTGATCTTTGGAATACTCAGACATCCTTCGTTATAGGGCCATTCTTCACCAAACAGTTCCTGGATATGGGCATTGATAAATACGCCCTTGAAACCCGGCTTATCAGGATAATCCGCTTTTTCATCATCTTCCATATTAGCAAACATCTGTTCCGTGTCGATCACGAAAAGACGAATACTTTTATTAACCTGCGGAGCAGCCAAGCCAACTCCATTGCTTCCGTACATGGTCTCCCACATATTATCAATCAGCTTTTCAAGTCCCGGAAAATCGGGATCAATTTCTTCTGCAACTTTTCTAAGTACGGGATGGCCGTATGCGACAATCGGTAAAATCATTGGGCAAATTTAACGAATAGCAGTTAAATATTCTTGCAGGAGGATCGTGGCCGCAATCTCATCGACCAGGGCCTTGTTTCGACGCTGTTTTTTACTCAATCCCATTTCCAGCATAGAATCCTTTGCCATCTTGGAAGTAAAGCGCTCATCGACCTTGCGGATGGGCATGGCCGGGAAATTTTTCTCCAGGTCCTTGATACATTTTTCTACCAGGGGCGTAGCATGTGTATCGGAATCATCCATATTTTTCGGTTCACCAATAATAATCAGTTCCACCTGTTCTTTAATAAAATATTCTTTTAAAAAAGGAATAAGTTGTCTTGACTCAACAGTAGTCAATCCGGTAGCAATGATCTGTAAAGGATCAGTAACAGCAATGCCGGTTCTTTTAAGTCCGTAGTCTATAGAGAGAATTCTAGGCAAAATTAAGTACGATGTTAGAAGTACGAAGTACGGATTCACTCTATCCGGCCATGCACTTTGTTATTGTTAATTAATAAAAAGATCGGCGATGACAAAGATGGCGAAAACAACGGAAGCAATGCCATTAGCGGTCATAAAGGCAAGGTTCACTTTGCGAAGGTCATTTGGTTTTACAATGGAATGCTGATAAATGAGCATACCAGCAAACACTCCCACTCCTATCCAATACAACCATCCGAAATGACCATACCAACCAGCCGTGATCACACAGGCTGCACTTATCAGGTGCAACATTTCTGATACTCTTAGTGCCTTTGCTTTTCCTAACCAGGCCGGAATAGAATACAGCTTTTGTGATTTATCAAAATCAATATCCTGCAAAGCATAGATAATATCGAATCCGCTTACCCAAAAGATAACGGCGAATGAAAATAATAAAGGAAGCAGATCAAAGCGACCTGTTACCGCGAGGTAAGCGCCAATCGGGGCGAGTGATAAACCCAGCCCTAATATCAGGTGACAAAGCGGAGTAAATCTTTTTGTATAACTATAACCTAATACAACCAATAAGGCAACTGGTGATAAATAAAAACAAATGCGATTGATAAAGAAAGTGCAGGTAATAAATAAAACACAATTGACAATAGTAAACAGGAGAACACTATCCGCTTTTAAAATACCAGCCGGAATTTCTCTGATTGCTGTTCGCGGGTTTTTTTCGTCGAAACTTCTGTCAAGGTATCTGTTAAATGCCATGGCTGAACTTCTTGCGAAAATCATACACAGAATAACAAGAACAAAAAGGGCTAAAGTTGATATTCCGGAGTTATTAAGTTTATAAAACTCTATCCAACTATTTTTATCAAAATCATGAAATGGAGGACCGATATGTGGCCATCCGGGCATCATGGTGATACCGAGGAAAAATCCTATCAGTGCGAACGGCATTGCAAAAATAGTATGAGAAAATTTAATTAAGCTGAGATAGCTCTTAACTGTAGACATCCTGCAAATTTAAGGATGTTTCGTTACACCCCTTTAGGGGATGGGGGCATCCTCTTCCTCACAAACTCCCACAGCACCACACCCGCAGCCGTAGCAATATTCAACGAATGCTTCATTCCCAATTGTGGTATTTCTATACAGCCATCACTGGCAAGAATAGTTGATTGTTCTACCCCGGCTACTTCATTGCCGAAAATGACGGCTACTTTTTCCGGCGGATCATTGTTGAAATTTTGCAACTGATAACTTCCTTCGGCTTGTTCTACTGCATATATCTTATAGCCTGCTTCTCTTAATTCAGCCATTGCTTCAGCGGCCGTTTCAAAATGTTTCCAGCTGATCGTTTCTTCCGCACCAAGGGCCGTCTTCTTTATTTCTTTATGCGGTGGCTGTGCCGTATAGCCGCAGATATAAATGGCTTCGACTAAAAATGCATCGGCGGTACGAAACACACTACCTACGTTATAGGCACTCCTGATATTTTCCAATACAACGATTACCGGTGTCTTTTCTGACTGCTTAAATTCTTCTACCGATTTCCGTCCTAGTTCGTCCATGCTGAGTTTGCGCA
>JBDTPD010000175.1:0-7865 GCA_039932855.1 Chitinophagaceae bacterium
ACTGCTTCACGTGTATATAATGTTTCGGAAAAAGAAGTGACCAAAGAAATGCGCTACAAGGCCAAGAGTGTAAACTTTGGTATCATTTACGGTCAGGGAGCATTTGGATTGGCAGATAATCTTGGTATATCCCGTACAGAAGCCAAAGAGATCATTGATAATTATAAAAAACAATTCCCGGGCATTCAGAAATACATGGATGATACGATCAACTTTGCACGTGAACATGGCTATGTAGAAACGATGATGGGGCGCAAAAGATGGTTGAAAGATATTAACTCGGCCAACTTTACAGTTCGCGGATATGCAGAACGAAATGCGATCAACTCTCCTATTCAGGGAACGGCAGCCGATATGATCAAGCTGGCTATGCAGAAAGTACATGCAGCGATGAAGAAAGCAAATATGAAAAGCAAAATGCTTTTACAGGTGCACGATGAATTGGTATTTGATGCGCTTAAAACAGAAGTGAAAGAATTAAAGCCATTGATCATTGAAAATATGCAGATCGCATTATTACTCGCTAATGATGTGCCGGTAATTGCAGAATGCGGAGAAGGCATTAACTGGCTTGAAGCGCACTAAATAAGTACGAAGTAAGAAATACGAAGTACGAGATTCCCGACAATAGAATAGATTACTATTATAGGTATCCCGTACTTCGTATTTCTTACTTCGTACTTTGATTAAGTTTCTATTAAAATAACTTTTCGTTAGGCGGTTTGATGCCTACCAGCCGAATGTAGATAGTCGTTTGTCCGCGGTGGTGAGTCTGGTGCTCAAATGTTTTTAATAACCACGCAAGTCTTGTTTCTTCTAAATTTCCTGCTTTCACTTTTTCTTCCAGCTTTGATACATCGAAGTTTTTTATTCCTTCCAGCACAAAATCATAACTCGCATTTACAAAGTATACAACAGAATCTTTTGATTGAGCTGAGGTAGCCATCTCAAGTCTTCTGTTCCATGGCCGCTGTTGTCCTGTAGCATTAGTGATCAGGTTGGTATTAGCTTGTGCAAGATGAAGCATTTGCTGAGCAAAACTGCGAATGCTATCCTGCGCCTTGAAGCTGTACTTATCTGCCGGCATTGCATCAAGGTATTCTTGTGTGTATGCCTTTGCGCGTTGCCAATCTTTTAGTAATTGCGCTTTTAATGTTTCGCCAAGAGTATTTTGCGCTTGTACAAAGCCTGCAACTGGTAATAATAGTAGTAAGAATAGAAACTTTCTCATAAAATGGTTTTTGGGATCGAAAAGGTAGCTCAATTTTTCTTCACTTCTTTTCTTTTACATAAACTACTACTGAGGAATGCTGTGAAATCCAATACGGTTTCCTTCTGAATCGATGATCACCGCCATACTTCCGTATTCAGGAGATATCAATGTTTTAGGAACTACTATTTTACCGCCAGTTTTTTCTACTCTATCCAATACAACTTGTACATCCGGGTTTCCATTCAAATAAATGAGCGGCCCATCTGTTGCTGATGCTGTATGAAACCCACCACTATCTACTAATGCTCCCCCTACTCCCATCATATCTTCCAATGGGAACATCCTCATTTTCATGCTACCCATATCCATGGGAATCATTTCCATTTCTAAAATTGTCTCGTAAAATTTTTGAGCGCGTGGAAGATCAGTCGCTGGTATTTCAAACCAGCTGATTGCATTTTTGAATGTCATATATTATTTTAAAAGATAAAATTCTGTATTCATCATTCTTAATTCTTAATTTTTCTTCTGTACTCAAGATCATATTGAGTTGCCCAGGTTTTTCCATTATCCTTACTGATCTCTCCGAACTGCCTGACCTTATTTGGACCGAGGTCAAAAAAAGTCAATTTCATAATAGCGACCGTATCCTTACTAAAATTGAATGGTTCTGTTTCAAAAATGATCTTCTTATTCTCGTATTTTCCTTTTAAAAATTCAGTACTGGCACCTGTGTTATCAACCCATGTCTGCTGCCACTGTTTGGTTTGAGGGTTGTATTTATTAAAACTTTTGCCGGCATACTTTAGGCCTTTAAACACATTTGCACTTGTCCATTCTTCCAGGATGATACAACTATCAAGGATAAGGCTGATCTTACTATCGCCGCTCTTTTTACCGGCTGTGTTATATGCTTCCCAGTCACCGATCCAAAAATCAAACTGCCGGAATTCTGGTTGACTACAAGGAAGCTGAGCAAATGAGCTTACAGGTATTTGTGCCAGCAGGAATGTTACACTTACGCAGAGTAGATATTTCTTCATATTTAGGTTTTGATAAAGACCCGCCATATCATCATAATGCTGTTACATCCATATAAGGATATTACCTCTTATCAGTCCTTACTGTTCTATTAAACTTATTTCTCCAATGTCTTATCGACCGGTTCCCATAATTCAATCTTATTACCATCCGGATCTATGCCTGTTACCTTTTAATCTGTTTAGTTTTTATCGCCACATACCAATGATAGCGCCCATCAGCGTAAGTGCTGCAAGAAGATAACCACCATTGATAAAAATATACCTGGCAGATTTATGTTCAAATAAAGACACAATAGCCAGCCCGCAAAAAGGCCATAGACCAGACAGGAACCCGGCGGTAACTCCCCATGAAATATCTGTTTTTTGTCCGCATCCTGCCGCGCAAGTTGATGGCGGGTCCGCAAGGTACATGCCCAGGTTAACCGCCATAATCAATGATAAAATAAATGCCCATCCATAGATCTTCGCTGCATTTCCTTTCTTCACATCATCTACGGTCATTTTGTTTTCACTCATCCATGCTTTACCAAATAAAGCCGGCGAATACCATATGCCGCCTAATACAAATGCAGAAATACCGGCAACTAATATTGCCAACCAATTAATTGAATTCATAAGCAATCATTTAGTAGAGTTAAAAAAAATTCTATGTCGAATCTATTTCATAATTTTTACCACGCAAATGAAAAAGAAAGTCAACGTGGAAAACAGGGAGATGAAGCATACTAATACAGCGACGAAGCAGGTGACTGATACCATTAAACTAAATGATATTGGTTTCAGGCTTATTCTTATACCCTTCTTTGGTATTCTTCTTCCATTGGTGACAGGACTGGTTGATCATTCGAAATATTCTTTGTGGCAAACAAAATTCAGCTACCTCTATACTATCGGCATTGCATTTATCATCTGGCACGGCAACAGGTTTTTACTTTTTACTTTACGCAGTTATTTTGATTGGTTCAATAAGCCAATACGAAAGATTACGGCGCTGGTACTGGCTACATCATTCTATACGATACCGGTAAGCGTATTGCTATTAGTAGGATGGTATCATTTATTTGCCAAAGGACAGGTTAACTGGAATATTATTGGATTAAATGCCATGATCATTATGATTGCGGTATTGTTTATTGTTCATGTATACGAAACAGTATTTCTTGTAAAGGAAGCAGAAACCGAGAAGGTACAACGTGCGCAAACAGAAAAAGCAAAGGCAGAAGCAGAACTGGAAGCATTAAAGAATCAGATCGATCCGCATTTTATTTTTAATTCTTTAAATACACTTTCTCATTTAATCGAAGAGAAACCAGAAAAGGCAAAACTCTTCAATGATAACCTGGCAGATGTTTACCGCTACATTTTACAAAATAAAGCGCGTGATCTTGTTTTATTAAAAGAAGAAATGGACTTCTTACAGGATTATTTTTCATTATTGATCATCCGGTTTGAAAAAGCGGTACAGTTACATATTGATATTCCGCCGGATTGTCTTGACCAATTTCTAATCCCTCCTATTTCTTTACAAATTCTTGCAGAAAATGCTATTAAGCATAATGAATTCAGTAATGAACATCCCTTAAGTATCGAAATAGTTTTACAAGGTGAGCAATTGATCATTCATAACAGTCTGCGGAAGAAAATTTTGCGTAAGCCATCATCGAAGATTGGATTAAAAAATCTGAATGAACGATATCAGTTGACAACTAATAATTTTATTACCATAACAGAAGGAAAAGAGGATTTCACCGTTAGTCTGCCCGTTTTAAAAATTATATAAATAATCACTGTATGAAAGCAATCATCATTGAAGATGAAAAACCTGCCGCGGATAAATTAAAGAAGGCCATTGAGAAGGCGGATGATTCTATCGAGATTATACATGTATTGGACAGTGTGAAAACAGCAGTTGATTGGTTTCGTGAACAACAATTACCGGAACTCATCTTTATGGATATAGAATTATCAGATGGGCTTTGTTTCAAAATATTTGAACAGGTTCCTGTTACCAGCCCGGTAATATTTACAACAGCGTATGATGAATACTGGCAGGAAGCTTTTGAACATAGCAGTATTGATTATTTATTAAAACCCATAAAGCAGGAGAAGCTGGAAGCGGCTTTGAAAAAGTATGCTTCCCTGAAAAAGTACTTTGCAGCTAATCTTCAGCATTTGTTACAGGCAGGACATTCATCCCAACAATCAGGCTACCGGAAAAGGTTTCTTGTCAAACGCGGTACTGATTTTATCAGTGTCAAAACAGAAGACATTGCTTATTTCCATGCGGCACATAAACTCGTATGCATGGTAGATGCAAAGGGACAAAAATATATACTGGACCAATCTCTGGCAGATATTGAAAAGCAATTGGACCCGGCAGCTTTTTATAGGGTGAATAGAAAATACGTGATACAGATGAGTGCGATCCGCCGGATAAAATCATATCCGAAAAGTAAACTGGAAGTTGAAGTGGAACCGGCAGTGAAAGAAGAGATCGTTATCAGCCAGGAAAATGTTTCTGCCTTTAAGGATTGGATGGGGCAATAAAAAAGCCCCGGTGTTGACCCGGGGCATCTTATTAACTACCAGTAACCCTAATACTTAGTTTTGTGGTCTTCCGCCGCCATTACCACCACCCGGACGACGCATTGATGGTTCTATCTCATCTTTCCACTTTTTAAAATTGTCATCGCCTAAAAGCGGTTTTAATTGCTTGTCTCTTTCATCTGTAAGAGGTTGCATTTTGTCACGCATTACCTGCATGTCAGGACGCTCTCCATTCGATGCAGCCATCAGATCTTCACGAACCTTGTCAGTACCTCTGTAGTAAGTAGCAAATACTGAATCTACCTGGGTAAGTTTTGTTGCATCCAATTTAAATGCGCTATCGATTTTTTCATGTACTCTTTTCACGCGTTCTTCAACTGTACGGCGTTGGCCTCCGCCTTGTGCCATTACTGAAATGCTACCGGCTAGCAGTATCATTATTACAAAAATTGATTTTTTCATATTGTTCTTATTTAAAAAATTATTTACGCTGATCTTTATTGTCTTTCTTCTTTGGAAATCCGATCATTCCTTTGATCACGTGCTGAATCAATGAATCATATTTAGGACGTTGATCATCTGTGCAAATTTCTTTCAACGAAGAAAAATGATTAAATATTCGCTGATCGATATTCCTTTGTCTTTCTCCGATCATTAACAAATAATGATTGATCAAAGAGTCGGATGGTTTATCTACCAGCAGAAGTTTATACAAACTATCCTTTGCATTGGTGATCTCTTCAAACAGCGGTTTCATCGCTGCTTTATGCTTATCAGATATCTGCTGGTAAGTAGCGATCTGCTGATCATTAAAGCCAACAGAATCTTTTAATGTCTTGATCATATAGGCACGCATGCCACCATTATCCGGCTTCTTCTTTTTATCTCCGCAATCAGTGAGATAAAAATAAAGCATCGCAATATTGGATAGCAGCAACACGGCAATGACGAAAACAAGTACTTTATTATTTTTTATATAAGTCATTGCTATCAGGGCGTTGTGTCGTAATTATAAAATGTGTTGACTGCTACATTGTATTCATCAGGGATATCACCAGTGGCCGCTACCGGAGGACCGGCATTGACTGCTGTATCAGTCCTGAAGAATATCCATGTGTTCATAAGCAATACAGCACATACTACTGCTACGGCAAACACGGGTCTGCTGATAACACTGATTATTCCACCCCATTCTCTGTCTTTTGACATACGCGCTCTCAGCCTCGTATAAAAATAAGGCTGTGGGGTAGCGCGCTGAATGCCATCAAAGCTATTCAGGGCGTTTTCCAGCTTATTTTCCATATCGGGTATCTCATTCATATCTTTCCATTTGACGTTATTTGATGATTAAAACCTTTGGCTTATTTCCGTGTCCGGTAATAGTCCTCCAGTTTTTTTTTAAGGTTATTTTTCGCCCTGTGTATCAGGGATTCCACGGATGAAATGGTTGTTTTCATGACCTCACTTACCTCCTGGTAACTCAATCCTTCGACTTTATGCAGGGTAAACGCAATCCTTTGATTTTCAGGTAGAAAATTAATTGCCTGAAATAGCGCGGCGGCATCTTCTTTCTTGTCCATGACCACTCCCGGGTGGTTAAAATCGGGAGGATGTATCACTACCTGGCTCTCTTCTCCAAATATACTTTTAACAAAAGCAAAGCGCTTCTTTCTTTTCTTCCTCCGTTCGTGATCCAGTGATTTGGTAACTGTGATCCGGTATACCCAGGTAGAGAATTTGGAGTCTCCTTTGAATGATCCAACTGATTGGTATACCTGTACAAACACTTCCTGGGCAATATCTTCTGCATCTTCTGCATTTTGAACAATACCCAGTGCCGTGTTGAAAACCATATTCTGCCAGGTCTCAACAATTATTTTAAAAGCAGCATCATCTCCCTGCTTTAGCCGGTCCACCAAAATTCTTTCATCCAAACTCCGAATTTTTTGCTTGGGGCGATATTACGCAATTTTCTTTTGAAGAATAAATCACTTAAGTTAAATCAGGCAAACTTATCAGAAATTCATCCCACCACCTCCAGGTCCTCTTTGCTGACCATTACCGAAACTTCTTCTGGCGGGGGTTCCGAAATTTTTTAGGCTATATGTAAAGGTTAACATGAAGTATTGCTGCAATACCTGGCTACGTGAATCTTCAATATATGTTTCTGTTACCGAACGCACAATACTCTGATTTTGTTTCAACAGATCAAACACTGATAATTTCAACTCGCCTTGTTTCTTTTTCAGGAACTTCTTTCCGACAGAAGCATTCCATAACCAAAAACTCTGATTATATCCAGCTGACAAACCACTATTCGATTGATTGGTCACATCATTCTGCAGGAACCAACCAACTTTTGTTAATAGGTTCATTTGAATACCAGCCGCCTGATTTACATAGTGAGTATTTTGTGTTGGTTGTAAATTATTTTTTGCGTCATTGAAGTTTACACTGTACGACAAATTAAAATCAACATACTCGCTGATATTACTTGCCATCACGATACCTGTACTGTAAGTGTAGTTATTCGTAACATTTGCTACAGCATTAGAAAAGCCTGGAAGTCTTGAATAACTAAATCCTGCATTCAGATTCAGATTTGACTTGATAAACTTAACAGGCATGCTGTATGTAAGGAAAGAACGCAAACTCTTATATCCATCCAGGTTAATTGGTTTTGTCAATTGTGATCCGGGTTTCAGTACTACACCAGGTCTGATTGTTGAATCCACATTGGATGAATTAATATAAAGGCCATTTGAAATATAGTTGTTTGCTGCCTGTAAAAATACATTCGCAAAAAAGCTTTGTCCTTTCAATGTATTGATAAACGTATACCGTCCTGACAGGAAATTCGTGTAAGATTGTTTCAGATCAGGATTACCAATAGTGATGTGTAAAGGGTTACTATTATTTACCACATCCTGCAATTGAGTTACAGACGGGAAATTAGTTGATGCCCTATAAAAAACATTTACTGTACTGCGTGGTGATAATTTCCTGCGCCACATCAGGTTTGGTAACACATTATTAAATGTTTGATCAACTGATGATATACC
>JBDTPD010000176.1:0-7832 GCA_039932855.1 Chitinophagaceae bacterium
CAAACAACAAAAAGAACTCAGGAATACAAAGGTAATTCTTGGTGGACCTGAAGTAAGAAATCATGCAAATAATTTCCTGCTGCATGGCGCTGATTTTATCGTATTAGGTGAAGGCGAAGAATCGATGCTTGAACTCGTTAATCATGTAATAAAAGGTGAAGGCGATCTTTCTCAGATAAATGGTATCATTTACAAAAATGCAAACGATACCATTTGTAAGAATGCTGAGCGGGAGAAAATAAAAAATCTCGATGTATTACCTTCTCCAAATAGATTGAAAGTAAATCTGCAACTCTATTTCGATGCCTGGAAAGAAAAGCATGGTACCAGTTCAATCACGGTAAACACCATGCGTGGTTGTCCCTATTCCTGTAAATGGTGCAGTCGTGCGGTATATGGAGGCAGTTATCGCAGAAGAAGTCCGCAACACGTGGCCGATGAGATTGAGTGGATCAAGCTGCATTATAAAGTAGACAGCATCTGGTTTGTCGATGATGTATTTACCATCAGTCATAAATGGCTGAGTGGGTTTAATGAAGAATTGAAACGTCGTAACCTGAAAGTTGCTTATGAATGCATTACGCGGGCAGACAGGATGAACGAAGAAGTCATCAGGCAATTAAAAGAAAGTGGTTGTTTCCGTGTATGGATCGGTGCAGAGAGTGGTTCGCAAAAAGTAATTGACCTGATGGATCGTCGGGTAGAAGTGCAACAGGTAAGAGAAATGATCCAGCTATCCAAGCAACATGGCATGGAAGCAGGCACATTTATCATGGTCGGCTATCCCGGTGAAACGAAAGAAGATATTTTTGAAACAGCGCGACATCTAAAAACATCTGATCCCGATTATTTTACTATTACCGTTGCTTACCCAATCAAAGGCACACCTTTGTATGAAGAAGTTGAAAGTCGTTTTATAGAGCAATTACCGTGGGCAGAAAGTACCGATCGTGATATAGATTTTACCCGCACCTATAATCGTCGCTATTATGATTATGCGATAAAGATGATCTCGAATGAAGTTTATTTCAGGAAAGCATTGAAGAAACCATTTGATAATCTCTTCCGCTGGCCACTGTTCAAGCTAAGATCGATGTGGGCTCAGGTGAATATGAAGTGGCTGGAACTACATTAGAAATGTAAAATGCAGAATCTAAAATCTAAAATGTAAAAATCGACCGGTCTTAAAGCTGCCCCACTTTTACATTTTAGATTTTAGATTCTGCATTTTACATTTATTTCTTCGAGCTTCGATTTATAGAGTGTTAAAACCTTTTCCTGGAAGAATCCCGGATTGGATCTCGCATAATGCTTATCAGTCAGCAATCCCATTGGTAATCCTTTTTCATTACGCATACCTTTTTCCTGTTTGCGGTTCCAGCGCTGGCTGGTAATATTCATCAGGTAATTATCGAGCTGGCCGCCTATTCGTCCGCCCCAGCACCATTCTCCTATTCTCTTGAGGATAGTCTGACGTGGATCTTTGCTTTCCTGTTGTCTGAATGAACAAACCGGTAGCCAATCATTTGTCCATTTATTGGACTCAAAAAATTCCTGCGATGCTTTTTCCCCACTAACCGGTAAGAGCGTCTTTACTTCCATAGCGGTGAAAATATTTTTATCCTCCAGTTCAAGCGCTTGTTCATCTGTATAATAATTCATGCAGTAACAATGCTGCTGCCCGACAAGAAAGGTCAGTTTTTTAAACAAATGCATGATGGTACGCGCGATCCATAGGCGATTAGCACTTGTGATGATAAAAAAATCGATATCGGCTTTTTCATCTGCAAAATTTTTGGACAAGGAACCGGATACACCAACAGCTCTTACGAATGGGAAACGATAAAGAAAGCGACCAATGCGTTTTGCCTTTGGAAGCAGCTTCATTGCACGCTCGTTACCAGCTATGCGGCGCGTTGCCAATAAAGGATTGTTCTGTAAACTATAAAATTGCTGGTGAAGAAAGATCAATTCATTATCGAGTAACTGCCGGAAGGCAATATCCATTTCGCTCTCCCTGATAGGATGCTCCAGGAACTGCTTTATTTCCGCTTTTGACAGCGGGTATTGAAAGATATCAAAATATGCAAGCGTCTTCAGAATCGCAGCTCCGGAAGCTGTTATCCGGGATGAAAGCGTTATCATTTTATCATCGAGGGTTACTGGCATTTATACTGATTTAAAAGCAACCTTTCGGAGCCTTTTACCGATTTCTTTTAAAACGTTCACGGTGCATCCCGTAAATCATCCATCAACTACTAATCATCACTTGAAGTCAGCCATTCGTAATACCACTATTGAAACCTGGCCACCGGATCATACAGCGGGTTTGAGTCAGAACGGAATTATTTACAGTTTCGTTGCCAGCCGAAAAAGGTATTTGTTCTTTAAAAGAACATTCGATCTTGCCTTTTCCATTGTCATTATTGCGTGTATCATGAGTTGGTTATTGCCAATCGTGGCCTTACTGATAAAAATTGATTCACGTGGGCCAATTTTCTTCAGACAAAGACGTGTCGGTAAAAATGGTAAGCCTTTTTATTGTTTCAAATTCCGGACGATGCGCGTGAATGAAGAAGCAGATGAAAAACCTGCTGCAATAAATGATGAGCGTATTACAAGAGTTGGAAATTTTTTACGACTTACCAATATCGATGAACTGCCCCAGTTTTTTAATATCATCGTGGGAGATATGAGTGTAGTTGGACCACGCCCCCATATGATCAATGATTGTATCCGTTTCTCCTTCGTCATATCCTCCTATTCATTTAGGAACCTGGTCCGGCCGGGTATAACCGGCTGGGCTCAGGTAAATGGTTATCATGGACCAACCAACGACTATGATAGTATTATCAATCGCTATTATTGGGATGCGATGTATGTTGGCAAACTCAATATTAGTTTAGATATAAAAATTATTCTGAAAACAATTGCCCGTTCTTCCCGCTACTTATTCAAATTGGTTTTTAAAAAATAGCTTTTACCATCCGATCATAGAAACATAGGGAGCACATAGAATTTTCTGTTTGAATAAACGCTATGTGTAACCTATGTATCTATGATCGGATGTGGTAAAAATATTATTAGTGGTTTACACTTACTGTCACTGATTATATACTATTTACAACTTTTTATTTCACACAAAGGCACAAACAATCGCAAAGAGACTCTACTTATTTGAACGCTTGTAAAAAATATTTATATAGACAAAATAATTTATAATTAAATTTCTCTATAGTAATACAACCTTTCCCTTCTACAGGTATTTACCACGTACTCTCTGCAAATACTCATTCTCCGTAGACGATAATCTTCATTCACAGTGGACAATTCAAAAAAGTGATTTAACGTAGTGGACATAAAGTAGTCCACAAGGAATATTGCCAGTTATTTAAGTGCACATCATATTCTTTTAAGGTACTTTGTAATAGTTATTGATAATCCACCCCTACGTAAAATAATACTGTTCATGAAAAATCGGACACTGATCATATTATTGATCATTTCGCTACTGTTATCTAACAGCATTTATGCTAATCAGAAGGATTCATTACTGAATAAGCTCTCCGCAACATCTGTTCCTGCGGAACATCTTTCTATTCTCAATCAATTGTATGAGCTTAGCTATCGTGATAACTACTACGAAGCAGAAAAATATCTACTATCTTCCCTGGGAATAAGCATCCAATCAAACAATTTCCGCGAACAGGTCATCATATACAAAAAGCTATCTGAAATGTATGACCGTCAAAATACTATAGCCCGTGCTTATATCTTTATCCTCGAAGCAAAAAAGATTGCAGAAGAACAACACCTGCGCGAAGAGTTACCAGAACTAAATTATCTCTGCGGCATTCTTTTATACAAACAAGAAAAATTCAGTGAAGCATTGGACGCTCTCCGGAAATCATTATCGCTGACTCCTTACAACAATTATATACTGATCAGTAAAGAAAATCTGTACCATACATTTTCACTGTACCGCTCTGGAGAAGAAAAGCAGGCGATGATTTTATTAAAGAAAACAGAGGATAGCGTCATCAGGACCGGCAATCACACATTGTTATCTTTTTTTTATTTTCATACACAATCATTTTACAGGAATATAAAGTTTTACCAGCGTGCATTGGAAATGAATAATAAGGCCTGCACCTTGTTTCTTGCAGAAAACGATTCATACAATGCACTTTTATGTATGAAAGATAAAGCCGCGATCTATACTGATTTGAATAATTACCAAAAAGCCACTGATGTATATGAGCAGATATTAACAGAACTGAACACTACTCAAAAATTTATAGGATTACAGCCAGTCATTTTTGATTCGCTTTCCAGTTTTTATGAGCAGCGAAATAATTCAGGATTCAGTCGGTATTATAAAAAGAAATCACAACTACTAACGGAAAGCCTGGCTACTTCGTCCCAATCTCTCCGTTTTAAAACGGTTGTCGATCCGGTATTAAACAATCTTACCAGAACCCGTTCTACTATCTGGGAAAAATTCATCATTGCCTGGTTGTTTGTTATCAGTATTATCAGTGCGATGGTTTATCAGCGCTATAAAAAGATACAGGGTACTATTCAAAAAGAAAAAGATGCTGTGGCGCTGAATGTTCAACTACTGGTTGAAAAAGAAAAAAAACTCGCCCAGGAAATGGTAAACAGAATGCAAGAGCAGAAAAAAGAACTGGCTATGCGGCAGGCCAGTGAAAAAGCCGTGCATGATGCCAGGGTGATTGTTGAAAAGGCAAAAGAAGAAACCAGAATATTGCAGGCAGAAGTGACTACCAAGTCGGTTTTGCTAGCTAATAAAAATGATTATCTCCAGCAATTACAGGAAAAATTGAAATCAACAGATGACAATGATCTCAAGCGATTGGCAAAAGAAGTCAGAAGTAATATCGGTGATACAGATCATTGGGCCGTGTATTTAAAAAACTTTAATCTCTTACATTCTAATTTTCTTGACCGGCTTATGCAAAAGCATCGCGATCTGACTGTTCATGAGATTAAATTAGTTTGCTTATTCATAACAGGAATGAGTACAAAAGAAATTGCAGGAATATTTTCCGTAGAACCAGAAAGTATAAAGAAAGCACGCTATAGGTTAAAGAAAAAATTAAATCTGACAGAGGAAGATAATTTGAATTTCTATTTAAGAGCGATGTGAGGAGAGAAGCTGTTAGTTATTAGCTAATAGCTAACAACTTTCTTCCTCCATGTCCCCCTCTCATTTCAGTCCGCCCTCCGTTTGTCCACTGTGTTTTCTTTGATTATATTTTTTTCCGGAGCATTTTTACAAAGCGATTCTGAATATCGATTAAATAAAAAATAATAGCACAGTTATCAGCAAGCAATATTCAGATATCCGTTAAACCATGTTTTATCATCCAATCATTCTTCAGGTATGTTGTATATATCCTCAACATGTCGTTTGTTTTCCAATACTAATGAATAAGACCAGACCCGGTATCACGAAACCTTAATTCAATATCTCTTGATGCCGCTCTAAATTCAATATTCGGATAGAAAACCAGGAAACTCTATTGGAACAGCCCATGTTTCCAGGTTACTAAGTGGCGGTGAAAGCCGTCACTTTCTTTTCCAATCAAACCAATGAAAATTTATGCAAAGACAATTGAAGTTTGGCAAATATGTAATCGTTGATAATTCTCCGATTCTGTTTCCCATTAAAATCATACACCGCGAAGTAACAACAACTGCCCAATCAGCAGGATATTTTATGCTTCGTATATCACCCGCCTCTATCGAAGTTATTTGCTGGGGAGAAAGTACTACACTAAACCTCAGATCCAATCAATCAATCGATGCACAGATCATTGAAGAGTTTATCAGTAACCTGACCAAATCAGCACAATATATAATGACAGATACAGCACTCATGAAAAATGAAACAGCCTGAGTATTGCAGCCATCCTAATAACTTACTAACCCATTATTGTCTACGATCCGGTATAAGAGAGAAACCACAGTCACGACCAAAAAACAAATCTTATATGACAGACAAAATGTTTTTGATTGCAGGTATTACCCTGTTCCTGCTGATCCTGATTATGCTCAGGCTACTATATCAACTGAAAACGAGGTATCGCTCTATTGATATCCGTTTAAGTAATAATAATGAATGGGTGTTGATGAATTATCAATCGGTGAGTAATCACCTGGATAAGATGAGTACCATGATCCTGAATTCTTATCCCGGTGGACGGATTGTGGATATTAATAAAATAAATGAATTACCCGCAAAAACAGCAGCAATACTCTTAAAAGAACGTGAGCAGAAAAAAGCATCGTTTTATGGTAATAAAAAAAAGCAGGAAGATATTGTGGCCAGTAGTTCGCCAAACAACAATAATATGCAGCAGTACTATAATTCTATCCTGGAAGAATTGCAGCAATTAAATAAGGTAATTAATCAACAACAGGATTATGATTACGATAGTATGTACAATAGCAAGTTGTAAACTAATTTAAGAATTATGATGTACGAGTTATAAGAGACAGGCTGGCCGGTGATTCCAGTCGTGTTATGGTTTGTTTAAAAAGCCCCTCAGCCAAGGGGCTTTTCCTTTTTTATTTTTTTGAAACAGAGAGCCAAAAAAGCTCAGAGTTTCGCATCAATTATAAGTATAAAAAAGTTGCAAAAGAGCTCTGTGAAATTCTAAGCTTCTTTGTGGCTCTCTGTGTCAAATTCTTTTATCAGCTACAGTGCCTTCTAAAAAGCAAAGGTGCGTGTTGCCACGCACCTGCTTTGGACATCGTCTGTTGGACATTCAGGACGAATAAATTAACAGCGATTAGCGTCGCTTTTGCCTGTACTCATGTAAAGGCGGTGGTTTTTCAGGTAGCAATATCTTCATGTTACGGACACTAATTTCTCAACCATTTTTTCCAGATAATTACCAATAGTGCGATCAGCATAATTTAAATCTCCAATTTTTAATGGGTTAATTAAACCGGAAGCAATTCGTTATCGAAATAAATTTTCTTTCCATCTTACGAATACCACGATACAGCGATGGCCGTTGGATTTTTAAGGTTAGCACGGCTGGTGGGGAAGTAACGTCTCCACTCGTACCAACAACCATCACTGTATAGCTGGCAGCGGTCAATCCCGCATATCCAATACTATGGGCAGCACCATTATTGGCAGCAGTTGATATACGCGTGGGAAAAAACAGGGGGATAAGAAAACAGGAAGACAACACGTATTTATTCAATACATGGCTGTATAATTTTCTCATTGCGGTGTTTTTAGTATACACGTATCTCATCGGCCTTTTGTTTTGACACAAATGGCTTCAGTAATCGTTAGCAACAAGTGATCAAAACAGTTTGCATAGATGTCTATCAGCAAACCTTGCTTTGAAAACTTTACCGGTTCCCAGGGATAATGAAAAGTTCTTCAGAAATTGAGACTATGGACGATAAAGCAGTCTACCTGATTTTACGCAGGTTATTATCATGCATAAATATCATGTGTACCACTGCTGCTATAGTTATCTACGATGGGGGAGCTAAGAAGTCTCTTTGTAACTACAATTATTAATTGTATAACCTTATTACCGTTCTACTATGAAAATTAACATAACAGCAGCGTAAATTTATCGCAACTATATTTAGTTGACAAAAAAATTTATCAATTCGTGTCAGTTTTTTATAAAATAACTCATATTCGAAAATTATTTCATGACCTATATCATGTACTGTTCATTTTTCCCTCTGCAATTTTCCTTCTGCGTTTTTTTGCTGTCACACTCAGTGCGGCGCAGAGATGTTTACACCAAGGCACATGTTCTCATGCACCTGTG
>JBDTPD010000177.1:0-7816 GCA_039932855.1 Chitinophagaceae bacterium
TTAATGAATCAGTCATATTATTCCATGAAGTGATCACTGTCATCTTCTCACCCGTATCACCCCAGCCCCATAATGTTGCTTTTGAATTTTGCTACAATACCATATTACTACCTATCGCAGCGGGTAGCCTGATAGTCGCATGAGAAATGATGACGATTAAAAGGAGAAGAAGGAGAGGAGTGATTTTTTTCATATTGTAAGCTTTCTAACCGAATATAATAAGAAATGGGCAATTAAGAATTATGAGTTATGAATTTAGAATTTAGGACAGATAGTGTATCATTCTAAATTCATAACTCATAATTCTTAATTGTTTTCATTAATATTAAACATATCCGGCGTAGATTCTTTCTTGCGGATCCCAAAGTTGTAACGGAGATTGATGCCAAAGCGGCGGGTATCACCTTTACGGAAACCACTGGCATTGACAGAACCCTGGTTGATCATGAAGTCATTTCGGTTCGTACTGAAGATATCATTGACACTAAGCGTGACAATCAGTTTTTGTTTCATAAACTGGCGGTTGATACTACTGTTCAATGCACCAAAGGAAGAGAGTTCATAGAATTGTTGCTGACCTTTCAACCTGATGAAACCAAACAAGGTGACCTGTGATAACTTATCGATCTTATAAGAATGAAACGTAAAGAAGGTCCATGTGCCCTTGGAGAATATCAATGGTTTATTTTCATAAAGACCATCATACATGTTGTGATTATACTGACCGCCTACCACGAAGAAATATCTTTTGCCGGGAGGAATGGCGCCTAATCCACGCAAGTACCATTCTTTATTTTTCCCAAGATTATCGTATGTCTTATAAGCCTGACTTTTCGTAGAATCAGCCTGGTAAATTACATTGGTAAAAATATCTTTGGTGTCATTCACGCCGATAGCTAATAACGGGCGTTCATCCACACTGATATTGGCTTCATAGTTTTGTGTGAACTGTGGACGAAGTGATGGATTACCTACTTCCGTTACATATTGATCAACATATCTTGGAAAAGGATTTAATTGTTCATACACAGGGCGCGTGATGGTACGACGGTAAACCAAATACGCGCGCAATTCATATCCTGCAATGACCATCACTTTTTTACTTATATAGATATAAGGGAAAAGATCAGTGCGGTGAATACTGAACGACGTATCATCAGGAATAACCTGTGTTCCTTTCATATTCGTATTTTCCATTCGTAAACCTGCTTTGATAATAATATCCTTTATCGATTTCGATGCTTGCAGGTAAGCTGAATTAATATTTTCATGATAATTAAATGTATTGGTGCGGGCAAAATCTTTCGAACGGCCGCTTCCAAATCCTTTATAATAATTAGATACACTTTTGAAATCCATTACTGAGGTTTTCAATCCTGTTTCAAGAGTGACCTGGTGATGAAGTTTAAGTTTCAGATCTGTTTGCGCAGCTAAGAAATTTCTATTGCTCAAATTATTTCCATCACCGCCTACTTCCGGAATAGTAGGAATGTCAAAAAGCGTAACAAAATCCTGGTCAGCATTGTTACGTGCATAGGTATATGATATATCGTTTGACCATTCTGAACCAAGCGAATCAATTTTATACCGGGTAGTAATACCATTGGTTAATAAAAATGAAGAACCATTATTCCCCACCTTTGCAAGGTTATTGGTCAATACCTGTCCGGTACTGATCTTGCTAATGATACTCCGGTTATTTGTTTTGTTATCAAAATTGTTCAGGCTGATCCTTCCATCATACGAGAGGTCCCATTTTTTATTTAATTGAAAAGAGATGCCAAAGCCTGCATAATACGAATCAGATGGATATTTGGTACCTGCATCCTGGCTCAGCAATGAATCTGGTGCGAAGATGCGATCCGTTTTTATTTGCTCATAGCTAACACGACGGTTATAATTTATATTCAGGTAAGAACTTTTCTTACCGTTATTATTATTCAGGTTAAATCCAATGAATTCATTTGAATATTTCCCCATCTGCCATCCGCCTGTTACACTTCCTGTCATCCCGATCTTTACGCCTTTCTTCAATACTACGTTTACAATGCCACCAGTACCGGACGCATCATATTTGGCAGAGGGTGTTTTCAATATTTCAATCCGATCAATAGAATTAGGAGGAAGACTTTTTAGCATTGTCGCCACATCAGATACACTCATCTTCATTTCCCGGCCATTGATATAAATAGTAGCGGGACTAAGACTATTGATGTAAATATTTCCATCCTGGTCCACAAACAGTCCCGGTGTTTTTTCAATCACTTCATAGCCACTTGTACTCGTAGCAGCAAGTGCTTCGGGATCGACAATTGTTTTATCATCTTCCTGGCGCATCAACGGCTTTTGGGAAGTGACGACAACGCCGCCTAATGTTTTGGGAAATGGTTCTGCCAGAAAAGTGAACCTGGTTTGTTCACCCGAGGCAATGATTCCTTTATCGAATGGTTGATAATTAACCGAAGTAATGGAGATGCTGTATTGATGACCTTTTACCAATACAAAATTTGCTATACCACTGCTATCTGCTATTTTTTTAAAAACCTGCAAGCTGTCCAGCCGGTCAGTCACAGTAATGGAGGCGGCTGCAACAGGCTCCCGTTTTTCATTAATGATCTTAATACTGATATTGATATCCTGTGCAGATACAGAAGAAATAAAAAAAAGAGAACAGGAAAAGAGAAAGAGCCGGAGAGCAAAAAGGACAAAATTTTCTTTCATGCAGTGCACAGTTAGCGTGAATCCAAAAATAATCAAATACGGATCAGTAAATACTTCCAGCTGGTATGTACACCGATTTTTATTTTTATTTAACCTTTGATTTCCGGATCCTTTTTAATATGGCGGGCCTTAATTTTCTTTTCATTGATGGCTGTAGCTTCGTCAATTGAGTGTGTGCTGTGTATATCTGCTTCTTTCTCCGCGAGACGGGCCAATTTGATATAGAATTTTTTTAGTACATCCAATTCAGCTGTTGTCAGATCTTCTACATCTACCAATCGATTACTGGCGGTCGGACTTGCGGCGATCAGTTCATTCAGTTTTAACTGCAAGGCAACCGTGTCTTTATTCTGCGATTGTTGTATTACGAACACCATGAGAAACGTAATGATAGTAGTGCCGGTGTTAATCACCAGTTGCCATGTATCAGAGAACTTGAATATAGGGCCGGTAACTGCCCAGATAATAATGATGGCGAATGCAATCATAAAGGCTGCTGAACTACCCGTTGCCTTTGTCACCTTTGCAGAAAATCTTTCAAAAAAAGCTTTAAAACCTTTTTTTTGTTTCTTTTTAGTTGTCATATCAATTAGTTTTAGAAAACGTTTATTGTTTGCAGGATCAATATCAATACCGAAATTTAAGCAATAACTTTTGCCAATGGTAAAGTTTACGACAGCAATCAGGAAATTCGATAATAAGGGAGAAAAAACCGGATGGAGCTTTATTGATATACCAGCAGATATTGCAAAGAAGATCAAGCCTGTTAAGACATCGTTCCGCGTAAAAGGAAAACTTGATAATCATAAGATCGCTGGTGTAGCGCTGTTGCCTATGGGCGGAGGTTCTTTTATTATTCCCCTGAATGCGGATATGCGTAAGGCATTAGGAAAAAGACATGGCGCAATGGTAAAAGTGGAACTGGAAGAAGACAAGAAGCCTTTTCAATTCAATAAAGATTTCATGATATGCCTGGCCGATGAACCGGCAGCTGATACATTTTTTAAATCACTGCCCGGCTCTCACCAACGATATTTCAGCAAGTGGATCGATTCAGCTAAAACAGCGGAGACAAAAGCAAAACGAATTGCGCAGGCAGTGACAGCACTGGCGAAAAAGATGGGGTATGCTGAAATGCTCCGGGATCGCAGATGATAAGATTATATCACAGATAATGAGATTAATAGGGATTTCGCTGCTGACATTATACAATCAGCGAAATCCTCAATAATCTATATAATACGTGTTTTATATTTGTGGGATGATTCAATCAATCAACGATTTTCAACAGCCATTCTTTATCGGTATCGCCGGAAGCGGTATGAGTGCCATTGCTCAGTATCTGCAGGGTATAGGAAAAAGTGTTTCCGGCAGCGATCGTTTTTTTAAAGAAAATGAATTCAATGATACAAAGGAAAAGCTGGAAGCCGAAGGTATCCGTTGTTTTGTACAAAACGGGGAAGGCATTACCGCTACCACTGATCTGATCGTTGTATCTACAGCTATTGAAGATACTGTCGCAGAAGTGCAGAAAGCAAAAGAGTTGAACATTCCAATCATTAAACGTTCTGAATTACTTGCATTGATCGCAGCGAGTAAAAAAACAATCGCAGTAGGAGGTACCAGTGGCAAAAGTACAACGAGTGCGATGTTGTTTGATATTATGGAACATGCAGGATTGCATCCGGGTATCATCAGCGGAGCGGGATTAGTGAGCCTGATCAGGCAGGGAAAAATTGGCAATGCCCGGGTAGGCAAAGGTGAGTGGCTGATCATTGAGGCAGATGAAAGTGACGGCTCTATCGTGCAATATAAACCCGAGATAGGTTTATTACTGAATGTAGATAAGGATCATAAAGAAATGGATGTGTTGATGGATGTGTTTACCACATTCAAAAAGAATAGCCGGATGTTTATCGTGAATCAATCACATCCGCTGGCAGCAAGTTTATCACAGGATAGCGAACATGATTTCTCATTAACTACAAATACGACTGCGAAATATAAAGCAGATCATTTCAATCAACAGGGCCTGGCTATTTCATTTACTATTGATAACGTTGCTTTCTCACTCAACTTACTTGGCAGACATAATATGGAAAATGCATTGGCTGCAGTAACTGTCGCTGCTCAATGTGGAGTGAGTTTAGAGAAAAGTGCTGAAGCATTAAAGAAATATGAAGGTATCTACCGGCGCAACCAGGTATTAGGTGAAAAAAATGGTATATGGCTGATCGATGATTTTGCGCATAACCCGGTGAAATGTGCAGCTGCAATACAAGCCTGTCAGCCCATCGCATCAAAAGTGATCGCCTGGTTTCAACCGCATGGGTATGGTCCAACAAAATTTTTACGCCAGGATTTTGTAGAAGAAATAAGTAAGGCGTTAAGACCACAGGATGAAATATGGATGAGTGAAATATTTTATGCCGGTGGTACAGCTATAAAAGATATCTCTGCTAATGATCTGATCAATGATTTGAAAAGTAAAGGAAGCAATGCTTTCTTTGTAGAAGATCGCAATCAATTCTTATCTGTTGTGCGGTCTCACCTTGGCGATAATGCGGTATTGCTGTTGATGGGTGCACGCGATCCTTCGCTGGAACAATTTGCCCGGCAGGTTTGGAAAGAATTATAAGAAAAGAAATTTTACCCTACACGGTACTGTATTGTAATGCTGCTTCCTTCTTGGCTGGCTGAAACAGGTACCAGCACAAAGTCATCAGCAGACTGTAATGCGCATCATCGCGGAATAATTTTCCTTTACCAAATGTATCCAGTGAATGGTTACCACCTTCTACATCGAGTCCGCAAACTGCGAGTGGGTTGTTTTTTGATTCTTTATAAATAGTAACTGCAGGTTCTGCTACATTATTATCGACAGAATAAAAGAAGCGTTCATTATTGAGAACAATATAATCTTGATTATTTTCTGAACCGGCGTGACCTATACGCATACCATATTCATCACGCAGGATCGTTTTATTTTTCAGAAAACCTTCTTTACGTACAAGAAATACCCTCTTCTCCTCAGCATATTCAATGCGGGCAGCATTAGAAGAGAAATTAAAAACAAGTGTCACCAACTTCCGCCCATTGTTCCATAGCGCATAAACTGAGTATCCTAAACTAGAAGTAACCGTTTCCCATTTCATGGCAATTGATTTTGAGGGTTTATTAATAGGTTTGAAAACTACAATCATTATGCTAGGATGGAGGGCTGTAACCTAAAATTAATATTAACTTCATATTGGAAATTAGTATTGTGAATAATCTGTGGGCAAATCGATGTTAATCCACAAATTATAAGCATTTTTACAGCCTAATAATCAACAGAATATGCTTACTACGTATGACAAGCAGTTCCTGGAGCGGGCCGTTGAGTTATCACGGCAGGGAATGAAAGGCGGACAAGGCGGTCCTTTCGGATGTGTTGTGGTAAAGGACGGACAAATAGTAGGAGAGGGATATAATAATGTAACATCTTCCAACGATCCAACGGCGCATGCCGAAGTAGTAGCTATCCGTAATGCCTGTCAGCACCTTAATACGTATCAGCTTACCGGATGTGATATCTATGCCAGTTGCGAGCCATGCCCCATGTGTCTGGGGGCTATCTATTGGGCCAGACCTGATCGGGTGATCTATGCGAATACCAAAGATGATGCAGCAGCGATCGAATTTGATGATGATTTTATTTATAAAGAAATAAATACCTGCATGGATGATCGTCGCATTGCTTTTATTCATGTGCCATTGAAGTCAGCAATGGATGTATTTAAAGAATGGAAAGAGTGGGAAGGGAAGACAAAGTATTAAGTTCAATTATGAATTATGAGTTATGAATTATGAATGTTGAATTATATTATTTACGCAACATTCATAATTCATAACTCATAATTTTTACCCATTCTTCATCATCCTATTTATAACGAGGTAGCTGATGATGATAAGCATCATAATAATAAAGAAGATGGCGACATAGAGCCATGATTGGTCTTTGAGATTTAATTTCTCACGACGCTTTTTCTTACGTTCTACTTTCTTTTTAAGATCACGGTTGAGCATTTCCACCATATGGGAGATCTGCTGTTTGTCTTTGATCTCCTGTAAACCATCGAGGGCATCATCGGCAAATTCATTTTCTACCAGTTTCTTTTCTACCTCATGCTTCTTTTCTTCCGATAGTTTATCCTGCAGGTAAAGCAATAACGTTTCCTGATCGATATCGGGCGATAAATGGGATAATATGTTTTTCAGATCGTCTTTCATCTTATGAGCTCATTTCATCCTTGAGCTTTTTTTCGATTAGTATTTTCAGGTTGCGTTTGCCATTCTGAATATAACTCTTTACCTGCATCATAGAAAAGCCGGTTTCTTCGGTGATCTGCTGGTAGCTTTTCTTTTCGAGGTAAAACAAAGTTACACATTGCTGTTGCTCGGTATTCAATTCCTTTATGGAAGTTTCCATCAGGTCCAGCGTATGATCGGTGGCTACCAGCGCTTGCTTATCAGTCTCTTCAGGAGCAGGGATGGATTGGTTATCCAGTTCGGCAGGAATTTTTCCATGCTTATCACGCAGTCTCATCAGGCAATGGTTCTTAGCTACCATGTACAACCAGGATTTGAAATATTCGACCTTGTACTTATGAAGTTCCTGGATCACTTTGAGGAAAACCTGTTGTACGCTGTCTTTTGCCTCTTCTTCATTCTTTAAGTATTTCATGCAAACACCCAACAATAACAGGGTGTATCGTTGTAGTAATATACCCAGCCATTCATTATCGTGGCTGGCATGAAACTTTACCAGTAGTTCCTGGTCGCTGATATGGTCGTACTTACCGGGATTCACAAATCGTAAAATAACTATTTTGGTTTATATCCACGTTTCTTACGGCACTAAGACTAAGATGCAGGAACGAAGTTATTTCATAAATGTTGAAGGTGAATGTTGAATGTTAAAAGTTGAATGAACTACCAACGGACACTTTCTCCGACGAGTCTCGCCGGCATATTGTACATACATAAGGATAGCGCTGGCGGACTCGTCGGTGTAGGTAACTCCTTACATAAGCTTAATGCGAAGTATCCTATT
>JBDTPD010000178.1:0-7815 GCA_039932855.1 Chitinophagaceae bacterium
GTAAAAAGCCAAAATATCAGACTGATATTTTGGCTTTTTACTTTTGAATTTTGACTTTGGCCACATATCTGGCGTCAATTAATCATTTTTTCTCCAAAATAAGAATGCAGAACTTCCGGAAGCAGGACTCCATCCGCTGTTTGATTATTTTCAAGTAAACAGGCAACGATCCTTGGCAATGCCAGAGAACTTCCATTTAATGAATGTACCAATTGAGGTTTGCCCTTTTCATCTTTGAAGCGGATCTTCATGCGGTTAGTTTGAAAAGTTTCAAAGTTGGACACAGAACTTACTTCGAGCCATCTTTCCTGAGCGGCACTGTATACTTCAAAGTCGTAAGTGATCGCTGATGCAAAACTCATATCTCCACCACAAAGTCTTAATATGCGATAAGGCAATCCGATTGATAACAATAATTTTTCTACGTGCTTTACCATATCATCTAATGCTTCATAGCTTTTAGACGGATGTACCAATTGCACGATCTCTACCTTCTCAAACTGATGCACACGATTTAATCCGCGTACATCTTTACCAAAACTTCCTGCCTCGCGACGAAAACAGGGAGAATAAGCTGTCATCCGAATAGGCAGATCTGCTTCTTTCAGCATTTCTTCCCGGTAAATATTTGTGATAGGTACTTCGGAAGTCGGAATCATATAAAAATTATCTGCCTGCATATAATACATCTGTCCTTCTTTATCCGGCAATTGTCCTGTACCATATGCACTGGCCTCATTAACCATGAATGGTGGAAGATATTCTGTGTAGCCAGCTTTTGTATTATAGTCAAGGAAATATTGCACTAATGCCCGTTGGAGTTTTGCGCCTTTCCCTTTGTATAAAGGAAAACCGCTGCCGGTGATTTTAGCGCCTAATTCAAAATCTACGATGTCATATTTTTTTATCAGATCCCAATGCGGAACTGATCCTGCAGGTAATGTTGATTTTGTACCACCTTCACGCACTATTACATTATCAGCAGGTGTTTTACCAGCTGGTACCTGGTCAGATGGAAGATTGGGAAGTAGTACGAGTTCATCGTGCAATTTCTTTTCTATACCTGCTAATTTTTCTGTGATAGGTTGCAGGGTAAGTTTCAACGATGCTACTTCTTCTTTTTTTGCATCCGCTTCAGCTTTATTTCCTTTGCCCATCAATTGGCCGATCTCTTTGGAAGCGCTATTTACCTTGGCCTGGTTGGTATCGAATTCCAGTTGTAACTTTTTACGTTGATCATCCAATGAAATGATACTATCTACCAATTGTAGATCAGCAAAATTTTTTACCGCTAATTTCTTTTTTACTTCTTCCGTATGCTGACGAAGCACCTGTAACTGCAACATGCTAATTTGAGATTTTAGCAAAGATAAGTGAGAGGATTTTGAAATTTTGTCCCGATAGCAATCGGGAGGGAAATTGGGAAATTTTCTAATTTCAAAATCTAATCCGGTTGTTTATAAATATCTGGCTTATGCACCTGCATCCACCTGTCGGTAAATGTCAATGCTGAAAAGCCGAATTGTTTGTATAATCCGTGTGCATCGCGGGTAGCAAGCATGAAACGGCGCAATCCCTGTACTGACTCATGTGACATGATCACTTTCATCAGCCATTTACTCAGACCACGGCCGCGCCAGGCTTCATCAATAAATACATCGGCGAGATAAGCAAAGACAGCTCCATCTGTGATCACCCTTGCAAAACCAATTTGCTGATCGCCATGATACATTCCAAAACAAAGCGATCCATCAATAGATTTTTTTACCGTCTCCACCGGTATATCCTCGGCCCAGTAAGAACGGGTGAGGTATTGATGAATAAATGGGATATCTAATATTGATTTGTCGGTACTCAGAGTGAACTCACCGTTGATTATTTTCATAGGACAAAGTTAGAGCTGAATTAAGAGTTATGAATATCAGTCATAATTCTTAATTCATAACTCTAATTGGCCCGACTATCTTTGCAAAATGGCAACAATGAAAGATGATCTCCAGGCACGCTGGTGGAACCTGGAAGCGAAACTGGTAGAGCGGTTTGGAAAGAAACCGGATATGGAAGCAACGCTGTTCCTTATCGGTATACAGGAAACAGGTATGGTGACAGAAAAATTCACCAAAGAACAAAAACAGGACCTGATGCATGTAGCGATCTGTACCGTACTGGCGCCGAGTGGATATTATCAACCGGAAGGCTCAGACGATGATGGATGGCCGCATTTCAGGCAATTGAAACCAATGCCTGAAATGAATCCTATTGAGCAGGAAAATTTTTTAAAGGACCATGTTCTTTTTTATTTTGAAAGCACGCATTTCTTTGACTAAACCATAATCATGAAGACTATTCTTACCGCGTTTCTTTTTATTGGCCTGAGTATTACCGCTGCGGCACAGCAGAATATTAAATTAAAAAAGAAGGATCGCAAAAGAGATATAGAGCTGGTCACTTCATATGGCTCTATCATTTTGCGATTATCTGATTCGACACCACTGCATCGTGACAATTTTATAAGATTGGTGAAAACACATTATTATGATGGCACATTGTTTCACCGGGTAATCAAGAAGTTTATGATTCAGGGCGGTGATGGCGATAGTAAAACAGCAAAACAGGGTCAGCCTTTAGGAGACGGCGATCCTGGTTATACGGTACCGGCAGAATTCAGACCCGGATTATTTCATAAAAAAGGAGTGTTAGCTGCTGCGCGTACAGGCGATGATATAAATCCGCAAAAAGCAAGCAGTGGTAGCCAGTTTTATATTGTTCAGGGAAAAACATATACCGATGCTGAGTTAAATGCACTGGAAGCAGGACGTTTGCGCGGAAGAAAAATTCCCACAGATCAGCGCGAAGCTTATAAGACTATTGGCGGTACGCCTTTTCTTGACCAGAACTATACCGTATTCGGCGAAGTAGTAGAAGGATTAGATGTTGTAGATAAGATAGCAGATGTAGAAACAAGCAAAGGCATGGATACTGATAGACCTTTGACGGATGTGAAAATTATCAAAGCAACACTTGTGAAAAGAAAAAAGAATAAGAAATAAGAAACAAAAAATAAGGAATAAGAAAGTAGCTACAATCGAACTACTTTCTTATTCCTTATTTCTAATTTCTCTGTTTCTTATTTATTGGCCTATTCCACCACCACCTTGTGATCCTACACGGCCACTTTCATCTTCAGCGCCTGTTTTACGTTGGCGGGCAGCTTTTACTTTCATGTTACCGAATCTCCAGGTCATGTTCACTTTGAACTGACGGCTTTCAAAATTACCACTGGCAACAAGATACTGTCCGGCAAAATTGCTGGTGCCTTTCCATTTGATCGTTCTGAATATATCACTAACAGATGCTTTCAAATTTCCTTTTCCTTTGAAGATGGTTTTTTGTACACCACCATCCACACTCCAGAGTGCTTTGCTCTTGAACGTACCACCCCAGATAGAAGGAGAATTGTACCAGCCACTTACTTCACCTGTCCATGCTTTTGTTTTACCAAACTTAATGCTGTGTTGCATATAAATATTGAAAGCAACAACATCCAGGTTAATCTTACGGGTACCACCACCGAAGTCAGCTGCATAATGTGAGTAGTAACCGTTGAAGTTACCAAACGCACTATAACTTTTATACTGGAAAGGATAGCTGATATTCAAACTGGCGATATCCTGTGTAGCAAGATTTTGTTTAGAGATAAATGCTTTTGATTTTTCAGCTGTATCTACCAGTTGTGTGAATACATCGGTAACATGGCTATAGTTCAAAGTTGTATTCAACCTGTACTTATAAGTATGTGTGATACCGAATGTATTGGTATACTGTGGACGCAGCTGCGTATTTCCTTTCTGATATGTATAGTCATCCAGTTTGAATTCGAATGGATTCAGATCCTGGTAGGCTGGACGATCGATACGACGGCTATAAGTTAAACTGAACTGGCTCATCGGATTCTTATTAAACGTAAGTGCAGCACTTGGGAAGAAGTCCACATAATTACGTTTGAAAGTAGAATCATACGTTACGAAACCGCTACCAGGATCTTTGTATCCACTTGCATGTCCTTCAGAAATGGTGTTTTCCATACGTACGCCAAACTGGATCATAAATCCTTTGAATGGCCTGTTATAGTTTACATATGCCGCATTGATATTTTCTTTATAATTGAAAATATTACTACGGGAAGAATCATATTCTTTAAAGCTTGGAGTATATACATTATAGCGACTGAAATCATTCTTACTTTTTACATAAGACAGCTTTGTACCTAATCCCAATCTACCCTTTGCAAAATTCTGTTCGTAGTCAGCTTTGAATGCATAGATGTCGATATCAGTTGGGGCGATCATATTATAGATCCTTCCGCCTAATGAACCGCCTGATGGATCAAAGTAAAGGTTAGGCTGAAGCTGATCTGATTTGATACGATATAAACCATAGTCAGCATCCAGATTCAACTCATGACCTGATGTATCAGCAAATCTATAGTTGAGGTTGAAGTTGACATTATCGCGGCTGGAAGTGCTTGAGTTATTAGCAGCCAGTGAACGATCTTTTACTCCTGTTGGTTTATAAACGATGTTCGTTCCGCTATTACTTTTCATATTACCATCACTTAGATTACCGCTAACGACAACACCAAGCGTATGTTTCGAATTAAGAGAATAGTCCACGCCTGCTTTGAAACCATGACTGATATTCTTGTTTATCATCTTTGAACGTTGATCAAATATGGTATCAAGTTGTTCTCTGTATAAATTGAATAAATTCTGATTCAGGTTCCAGTTGTAGTTATAATTTCCAAATACATTCACCTTACCATTGCGATGGTTCAATGAGATTCCTCCATTATACTTAGGACGTGCGCCAATGTTATAACCAGCCAGAATTGATCCGTTGGTACCAAAGGCTTTATTTTTCTTCAACCTGATATTGATGATACCGGCATTACCAGCTGCATCATATTTAGCGGAAGGATTGGTGATGATCTCGATCGCTTCGATCTGTGAAGACTGAAGTGTTTTTAAGAACGCGGTAAGATCTGCGCCGGATAATGGTGATGGTTTACCATCGATATAGATTTGTACACCATTCTTACCAGATAAACTGATGTTATCATCTTTGTCAAGCATAACGCCTGGTGATTTGCGAAGTAGTTCAAGGGCATCATTACCTGTGGCATTGATGGTACCTTCTACATTCAGGATCATCTTATCGGCTTTTACCTCTACCATTGGTTTTTTAGAAGAAACGGTTACTCCCTGGAGTGCGCCTTCTGATTTTATCATGGTCAGGCTATTAACTGATACCGGTCCTGAGCCGGTTACTTCAAATACGTTGGAATAAACAGGGGCATAACCTACATGGGAAAGGCTGACCAGGAATTGACCCAGAGCGCTTTCGATTGTAAATTTTCCCTCATTATCTGTAACGGATAATTTGACTACGGATGAGTCCTTTGCTCTCAGAAGGGAGACGGTTGTCTTAGCCAACCCCTTGCCTTGCTGATCTTTAACGAATCCGGAAACTTGAGCTGATGCTAATGTGCTGATTAGGACAGCCAGTGCGATTAAGGTGTATTTTCTCATAAACGTTCCTCTATTTTTGGATAAGGAGAAAACAAAGATACCTCCATGTCATAGTTTTGTAAAGTTCCGACCGACAAATGGTGTAAAAACTAGCATGAACAGCATTAATTTTCCGGTAAACTGCGAAAAAAACAATCGCGGATGCATTTTATGAGTCGTTTTACTCATATTTGCGGTACAAATCATTCAGTATGAACTACCCTGCAAATCTCCGCTATACAAAAGATCACGAATGGATCAGCCTTGAAGGTAATGTTGCCACTATCGGAATTACTGAGTTTGCCCAGCGGGAACTGGGTGATATAGTATATGTAGAAGTGGAAACAATTGGTAAACCACTGGAAGCCGGCGAGGTTTTTGGAACAGTGGAAGCAGTTAAGACGGTTTCGGATTTATTTTTACCGGTTAAGGGTACAATAAATGAGCTGAATTCCGAACTTGTAAACTCTCCCGAACTCGTTAATACTGACCCATATGGGAAGGGATGGATGATAAAAATGACAGTCGCAAACCCCCAGGATGTAGCCTCATTACTGGACGCAGCAGCTTATGAAGCTGTTACGGCCTAAAATCTATAAATAAAGACTTACCGTATATGATTTCCGGTACACAAATCCTTCGTAGAACTTTAACCAACTAATTGAGTACCAATATTAAATATAGCGAGCAAGAACTGGTTGCTTTGCTGCAGGAACGTGCAGACAATTCATTCAGTTATCTATATGACAACTACTCAGGTGCCCTGTTTGGTGTAATAAAGGGTATCATAGCGGATGAAGAAACTGTGCGGGATGTACTGCAGGAAGTCTTTGTAAACATCTGGAAAAAAATCGAGTTGTACGATGCGACCAAAGGACGACTCTTTACCTGGATGATGAATGTAGCGAGGAACGCAGCTATCGACAAATTGAGATCAAGAAGTTATCAGGATTCTTTAAAAAACCGATCCATCCCTGATAACGTAGATATAACAGCAGCAGGCGCCATTGTTCTCCCACAAACCGATGATGTCGGGTTGAAAAAGGTATTGACGAAACTGAAAGAAGAACATCGCCTCCTGATTGACCTTTCTTATTTTCAAGGTTACACGCATGAAGAGATAGCCAAGGTATTGGATATACCGTTGGGTACTGTGAAAACAAGGATAAGAAGCGCATTGACCCAATTACGAACAATGATTAAACAGTAAGTGAATATACAAGAATACATATCGAGCGGAATTATTGAAAGCTACGTGCTTGGTCTTTCTTCAAAAGAAGAAAGCGCTGAGTTCGAAAAGCTTTGTAGTGAGTACCCTGAATTGGTGATGGCCCGCACTTCATTTGAAATTGCTTTCGAAAAGCAATTGCTTAATGACGCACCTGTAGCTGAAGCTGATTTGAAGGAACGAGTGATGAATGCAATTAAGCAACAATCTCCCGTTAATCAAATCAAGATCATAACTATGCAAAGTTCTAACACAAATCGCAGTTCTTCCGGCTTACGCTGGTTAGCTGCTGCCTCGATCATCTTGTTATTAGGATCAGCTTATTTCGCCTACACATTTTACTCAGAGAATCAGAAATTAAAGGATTCTAACGATGAACTTGTTGCAAAAGCAAAAGCCAGCGACAGTTTATCAAGGGCAAATGACAGCATTGCAAACCTGATGGCTGAAGAGCAAAAACTGGTTAGCGATCCAAACATAGCCGTCGTGAATATGACGGGTACTACGAAGGCATCTTCTGCCAGTATCTATTGGGATTCTACTTCTGCCAATGTATACCTGGTAGTAAAGAATATGCCGCAACTTCCTTCTGACAAACAGTATCAGCTTTGGGCCCTGATTGATGGAAAACCTAAAGATCTCGGACTGTTTGATGTAGGAGCCAGTAAGAAGTTTTTCCTGAAAATGAATAATACGCAAAAAGCCGATGCCTTTGCCATTACCATCGAGGATCGGGGTAATAAAGGAGGACCAAACCTCGGGCAATTACAAAATATGGGCAAGACAAAATTGTAGCCTTTATACAAAAAAATTACTCACGAATAAATCTTTCATTTACCGAATTACGTAATTAGAACTGAGACCTGAAAATTCTATTATTAGCGTTTTGGTTCTATAGTTGGTTAAGAAAAGGGGCCCCATTTATGGGGTCTCTTTGTATAAGTCAGTTAACAGTCTATCAGTCGGCAGTCAAACTCCTATACCTGCAATTCTTTCACCGGTATAGGAGTTTGACTGCCG